>NZ_KV831006.1:0-9733 GCF_001836965.1 Streptococcus sp. HMSC063B03
ACAGTCTCCTCTCGTTACGGAAATCGCTATGGCGGATTTCCTAATCGCCTTGTTAATTCGTCGGTAAAAAGATATCGTTTTTACCTTCTCGTGTCACAATTCGATTAACGATAGGGACTATAAAACAGTCTCCTCTCGTTACGGAAATCGCTATGGCGAATTTCCTAATAGCCTTGTTAATTCGTTGGTAAAAAGATATCGTTTTTACCTTCTCATGTCACAATTCGATTAACGATAGGGACTATAAAACAGTCTCCTCTCGTTACGGAAATCGCTATGGCGAATTTCCTAATAGCCTTATTAATTCGTCGGTAAAAAGATATCGTTTTTACTTTCTCATGTCACAATTTGGTGACTCAGTACAAGAAGTGAGATGGAGAAGGATGGCTCACTGACTCCTCTCCTCTCACTTTTACTTTATTTTAAATCAAGAAATAGGTGAAAAAAATGACAAAAACACTTCCAAAAGACTTTATTTTTGGTGGCGCAACAGCTGCTTATCAAGCAGAAGGCGCTACGTATACTGATGGAAAAGGACCAGTTGCTTGGGATAAATATCTTGAAGATAACTACTGGTACACTGCAGAACCAGCCAGTGACTTTTACAATCAATATCCAGTTGACCTAAAGCTAGCAGAAGAGTATGGTGTCAATGGCATTCGAATTTCTATTGCCTGGTCACGTATTTTCCCAACCGGTTACGGACAAGTAAATCAGAAAGGTGTTGAGTTTTATCATAATTTATTTGCAGAGTGTCACAAACGTCATGTTGAGCCCTTTGTAACTCTTCATCACTTTGACACACCAGAAGCTCTCCACTCAAATGGAGACTTCTTAAACCGTGAAAATATCGAACACTTTGTAGATTACGCTGCCTTCTGTTTTGAAGAATTTCCAGAAGTAAACTATTGGACAACCTTTAATGAAATTGGGCCAATTGGTGATGGTCAATACTTGGTTGGTAAATTCCCTCCAGGTATTCAGTACGACCTTGCCAAAGTATTCCAATCGCACCACAATATGATGGTATCTCATGCACACGCTGTAAAACTATATAAAGATAAAGGATATAAAGGTGAAATTGGTGTTGTTCACGCTCTGCCAACCAAGTATCCTTTGGATCCTAAAAATCCAGCAGATGTTCGCGCTGCTGAGTTGGAAGATATCATCCACAATAAATTTATCTTGGATGCAACTTATCTGGGTCTCTATTCAGCTGAAACGATGGAAGGTGTCAACCATATTTTATCCGTCAATGGTGGTAGCTTAGATTTCCGCGAAGAAGATTTCACAGCATTAGAAGCTGCAAAAGACTTGAACGACTTCCTTGGAATCAATTACTATATGAGTGACTGGATGGAAGCATTTGATGGAGAAACTGAAATTATCCATAATGGTAAGGGTGAGAAAGGAAGCTCTAAATACCAAGTCAAAGGTGTTGGTCGTCGTGTAGCTCCTGATTATGTACCACGTACGGATTGGGATTGGATTATCTACCCTCAAGGTTTGTATGACCAAATCATGCGTGTGAAGAAAGATTATCCTAACTACAAGAAGATTTACATCACTGAAAATGGACTTGGTTATAAAGATGAGTTCGTCGATAACACTGTTTACGATGATGGTCGTATTGATTATGTGAAACAACACTTGGAAGTCTTGTCTGATGCTATTGCTGATGGTGCAAACGTCAAAGGATACTTCATCTGGTCATTAATGGATGTCTTCTCATGGTCAAACGGTTATGAAAAACGCTACGGTCTCTTCTATGTAGACTTTGAAACTCAAGAACGTTATCCTAAGAAATCAGCTCACTGGTACAAGAAAGTAGCGGAAAGTCAGATTATAGACTAGTAGAATTAGTAATTAGATATAGAATTCTTGTGAGGCAAAAGATGTTCAAAGATTTTATCCAATCAATTTATGAAAAAGTTTATATCATCAATTTTGATAAATGTTCTCAAATACCTTGTTTGATTAATGAGGAGCTGAAAAATATTGGGAAATGGTATGTCTCTACCGGTAAAGAATGGATTTGCCATTCAGACTATGAGCTAGAAGAATTTAAAAATATCTTTTTAAATTTTATCAGTCCTGAAGAACGGGATAATATCTCCTTTGATTCAGATTTTATGCCGTTTCAACAATCATAAAGAATCTAGGAAACTCCTTGTAAAAATCTTCATCCAAAAATGCGTCATATCAAGATTCTTATTTTCTTGATATGACGCATTTTATTTTTTATCAATCTTCAGTTTTATGGTTTAGAAAGAATAATTTTTGTTTGTTTTGAAAGTTGTTCAAACGTTTCTTTGCTCAGTTTAGAATCTGAAACGATGGTATCAATATCAGAGATATTGTAAAAGGTATAAAAATCAAATTTATTGAACTTACTATTGTCAGCTAGTAAGTATTTTTTATTGGAATTGTTGAGGGCGATGCGTTGGGATTCACCTTCCTCTTCACTAAAGGTCGCAATCGCATTGTCCTTAATACCATTACAGCTAACGAAGGCTTTAGAAAATTGGAGATTGGCAAGATTTTGCAAGGTTAGTGTTCCCACAAAGGCTCCAGTGATAGAGCGATAGTTTCCACCTATTAAAATCAAATCTGTTAGTTTTCGTTCGTTTAGGATGAGAAATACTGGTAAACTGTTTGTTACAACACGAATATTATCAATTGGAAGTTCACGGGCAAAAGATTCCAAGGTTGTCCCTGGCCCAATAAAAATTGTTTCCCCTTCATCAATTAAATGGCCTGCAAAACGGCTAATTTCTTGTTTTTCTGCGATTTGTAAGCTTTGTTTTTCAATATTAGAACGTTCATTGGTTAAAATGGAACCTGTGCGAATTTTTTCAGCTCCACCGTGCACCCGAACAAGTAAATCCTTGTCGGCTAACTCTTGTAAGTAGCGTCTAGCAGTCATATCTGACACATCCAAGCGAGTCATGATTTCTTTTACAGTAATAGTTCCCTTTGTATTTACCGTTTCTAGAATATTATCTAGTTTTTCCTGCTTTAACATCGTTATCACCTCTATTTCTATTACTATTTTATCATAAAGTATTCAATCAATCAATTTAAAAAACAAAAGAAAACAAAAACAAAAATATCATGGTTGTTTTAAACAAACCATGATATTTGTTATCAGTTCTGGGATAAGTGAATTAGTCCAAACCGTAGTTGTAGTCATCGTCTTGCATGGCTTCAACTTCGCCAAGAAGGTAACCATTTCCGACTTGAGAGAAGAAGTCGTGGTTAGAAGTTCCTGTTGAAATACCGTTCATGACGATTGGATTGACATCATCTGCTGAGTCTGGGAAAAGTGGATCTTGTCCCAGGTTCATGAGTGCCTTGTTAGCATTGTAGCGAAGGAAGGTTTTGACTTCTTCCGTCCAACCAACACCGTCATAGAGGCTTTCTGTATAACCTTCTTCATTCTCGTAAAGAGTATAGAGCAGATCGTACATCCATTCTTTGAGTTTTTCTTGCTCATCTTCAGGTAATTCATTGAAACCAAGTTGGAATTTGTAACCAATGTAAGTTCCGTGAACAGACTCATCACGAATAATTAATTTGATGATTTCTGCAACGTTGGCTAGTTTGTTGTTACCGAGATAGTAGAGGGGAGTGAAGAAACCTGAATAAAAGAGGAAAGTTTCGAGGAAGACGCTGGCAACTTTCTTTTCAAGTGGGCTACCGTTTAGGTAGATTTCGTTGACAATCTCAGCCTTCTTTTGTAGGTAAGGATTGGTATTGGTCCATTCGAAAATTTCTTCAATCTCAGCCTTGGTATTCAAGGTAGAAAAGATTGATGAGTAAGATTTTGCGTGGACAGATTCCATAAATTGGATGTTATTGAAAACAGCTTCCTCATGTGGTGTACGAATGTCCGTGCGAAGGGCTTGAACCCCAGTTTCAGATTGCATAGTGTCGAGAAGGGTTAAACCACCAAAGACTTTTCCAACTAAGTCTTTTTCTACATTTGATAGTTTTCTCCAGTCATCCAAGTCATTTGATAAGGGAATACGTGTATCAAGCCAGAATTGCTCCGTCAGTTTTTCCCAAGTTGATTTGTCGATGACATCTTCGATGGCATTCCAGTTAATGGCTTTGTAGTAAGTTTCCATTTGAAATCTCTTTCTGTGTTTAGTATTGCGAACTCACAATTACTTCTATTTTATCATAATTCTAGAGGAGTATCGCACAAAAAGTCGGAAGCCCGACTTTTTGTTATTTCATAGTATAGATGCTTATTCTAGTTTAGTTTAGCAGGGTGAATGAATACTTATCTGAAAAAATGTAGTTTCCTCAAGCAAAGATTAAATCACACAGCTTTCACATTGGTTAGCACCGACTTCTCCACCATCATCTGTAAAGGTACGGACGTAGTAGATAGACTTGATTCCCTTGTTAAAGGCATAGTTACGAAGGATAGACAAGTCACGTGTCGTTTGTTTGTTTTCTTTCTTCCATTCGTAAAGACCTTTTGGAATGTCACTACGCATGAAGAGTGTGAGTGAAAGTCCTTGGTCCACGTGCTCAGTTGCAGCAGCATAGACATCAATCACTTTACGCATATCCATGTCGTAAGCAGAAGTGTAGTAAGGAATGGTTTCTGTTGACAAGCCAGCAGCAGGATAGTAGATTTTACCGATTTTCTTTTCTTGTCGTTCTTCGATACGTTGCGTAATCGGATGGATAGAAGCAGAAACGTCATTGATGTAACTGATAGAACCATTTGGCGCTACAGCAAGGCGGTTTTGGTGGTAAAGACCATCTGCTTGAACCTTGTCACGAAGTTCAGCCCAGTCAGCAGCACTTGGGATAAAGACATCTTTGAAGAGTTCTTTAACACGGTCTGATTTTGGAACAAATTCGCCAGTTACATACTTGTCGAAGTAGCTTCCGTTAGCATAGTCTGATTTTTCAAAGTTGTGGAAGGTGATGCCACGTTCACGCGCGATATTGTTTGATTCAACCAAGGTCCAGTAGTTCATAAGCATAAAGTAGATGCTTGTAAATTCAACAGACTCAGGCGATCCATATTCAATAAGTTGTTGGGCAAGGTAGCTGTGAAGTCCCATGGCACCGAGACCAAAGGTGTGAGCTTGGCTATTTCCGTGGTCGATGGTAGGAACAGCTACGATGTGTGAACTATCTGTAACGAAAGTAAGGGCACGAACCATAGCACGGATAGAACGACCAAAATCGGGTGAAGTCATCATGTTGACAACGTTGGTTGAACCAAGGTTACATGAAACGTCTGTTCCCATTTGCAGGAATTCTTGAGCATCGTTGATCAAGCTTGGTTCTTGAACTTGAAGAATCTCAGAACACAAGTTACTCATGATAATCTTACCATCAACAGGATTTGCACGGTTAGCCGTATCAATGTTGACTACATAAGGGTAGCCAGACTCTTGTTGCAATTTAGAGATTTCAGTTTCCAAATCACGCGCCTTGATTTTTGTCTTGCGGATATTTGGATTTGCGACTAGTTCATCGTACTTTTCAGTGATGTCGATGTAGTTAAATGGCACACCGTATTCAAGCTCTACTGAGTAAGGGCTGAAGAGGTACATTTCTTCATTTTTACGAGCTAATTCGTAGAATTTATCGGGTACCACGACACCAAGTGAAAGGGTCTTGACACGAACTTTTTCATCGGCGTTTTCTTTCTTAGTTGAAAGGAAGGCGATAATATCTGGGTGGAAGACGTTGAGGTAGACAACACCAGCACCTTGACGTTGACCCAATTGGTTAGAGTAAGAGAAGCTATCTTCGAAAAGTTTCATAACTGGAACGACGCCAGAAGCAGCTCCTTCATAGCCTTTAATAGGTGCGCCAGCTTCACGAAGGTTGCTGAGGGAAATTCCCACACCGCCACCGATACGTGAAAGTTGAAGAGCTGAGTTGATAGAACGTCCGATAGAGTTCATATCATCAGTTACTTGGATCAGGAAACATGATACCAATTCTCCACGACGAGCACGTCCAGCATTCAAGAAGGAAGGAGTAGCAGGTTGGTAGCGTTGGTGGATGATTTCATTGGCAATATCGATTGCAACAGCTTCATTGCCATCAGCGAAATAAAGGGCGTTAAAGAAGACACGGTCTTCCATGCTTTCAAGATAATATTCACCGTCGTTTGTCTTCAAGGCATATTGATTGTAAAACTTATAGGCAGCCATGAAAGACTTGAATTGGAAGTTTTGTTCTTTAATAAATTGAGACAATTCTTCCAAGAATTCTGGACGGTATTTCTTGATAAAGGCTGTTTCGATATAGTTGTGTTCAATGAGGTAGTTGATTTTATCTTTGATTGAATCAAAAATCATAGTGTTTGGAACTACATTTTCTTTAAAGAAGGCATCCAAGGCTTCCTTATCTTTATGAAGCATGATTTGTCCATTGACAGGACGGTTGATTTCGTTATTGAGACGGAAGTAAGTCACGTCCTCAAGATGTTTTAATCCCATAAAATTTCCCTTATCTAATTACAAAAGAAAGGCTTCTAAGTTAGCCCTAGAAGCAGTTTCTTCTGGATGATGTACTAAGATTATGCTAATTGTTTCAATTTTCCTGGTTGGAAACCTGAAAAGACTTCAGTTGGTGTTTGGATAACAGGAGCTGCGCTGAAACCGAGCTCTTTAACTTGATCGATGTACTCAGGTTGCTCATCGAGATTGATTTCGCGATAAGCGACATTATTACTGTCCAAGAAACGTTTGGTCATTTTACATTGGACACAGTTGTTTTTAGAATAAACGGTTACCATTGTGTAACTCCTCTTTCAAAATAGATTACTTTCTTAGTATATCAGAAAATAAATTTTTGTCAATGATTTGAAACTAAATATAGTGGTCTATTTTTCTGCTCAAGCTCACAAAACACAATATGTAGTGTTTGTTTTGTGAGATAGTGATAATTATCCTATAAGTTGTTTTTTGAAAAACTATATCCTGTGTTTTGTTATCTAGAATAGAAGATTTTCAGCAAGTTATCTGAAAGGAAATCGAATAAATCCCATAAAATGCTTGAAAAAAATCCTAGAAGATGATATAATACCAAATTGTAAGGGTTATCACATATAACTCAAAAAAGAAAGAACAAAAGGAGAGTCAAACTATGGCTTCTAAAGATTTCCACGTAGTGGCAGAAACAGGTATTCACGCACGTCCAGCAACATTGTTGGTACAAACTGCAAGCAAATTTGCTTCAGATATCACTCTTGAGTACAAAGGTAAATCAGTTAACCTTAAATCAATCATGGGTGTTATGAGTCTTGGTGTTGGCCAAGGTGCTGACGTAACTATCTCAGCTGAAGGTGCAGATGCAGATGACGCTATCGCTGCAATCTCAGAAACAATGGAAAAAGAAGGATTGGCATAAGGAAAATGACAGAAATGCTTAAAGGAATCGCAGCATCTGATGGTGTTGCAGTTGCAAAAGCATATCTACTCGTTCAACCGGATTTGTCATTCGAGACTGTTTCAGTCGAAGATACAAACGCAGAAGAGGCTCGTTTGGATGTAGCTCTTGAAGCTTCTCAAAACGAGCTTTCTCTTATCCGTGAGAAAGCTGTAGGTACGCTAGGTGAAGAAGCAGCTCAAGTTTTTGACGCTCATTTGATGGTTCTTGCTGACCCAGAATTGATTGGTCAGATTAAAGAAACAATTCGCGCTAAGAAAGTCAATGCTGAAGCAGGTCTTAAAGAAGTGACTGACATGTTCATCACTATCTTTGAAGGCATGGAAGACAACCCATACATGCAAGAACGTGCAGCGGATATCCGCGACGTGACAAAACGTGTATTGGCAAATCTTCTTGGTAAGAAATTGCCAAACCCAGCTTCTATCAATGAAGAAGTAATCGTGATTGCGCATGACTTGACACCATCTGATACAGCTCAATTGGACAAAAACTTTGTAAAAGCTTTTGTAACAAACATCGGTGGACGTACAAGCCACTCAGCTATCATGGCACGTACACTTGAAATTGCAGCTGTATTGGGAACAAATAACATCACTGAAGTGGTGAAAGACGGTTATATCCTTGCCGTTAACGGAATTACTGGTGAAGTGATTATCAACCCAACAGATGAACAAGCGGCAGAATTTAAAGCAGCTGGTGAAGCTTATGCTAAACAAAAAGCTGAATGGGCACTTTTGAAAGATGCTCAAACAGTGACTGCTGACGGTAAACACTTCGAGTTGGCTGCTAACATCGGTACTCCAAAAGACGTTGAAGGTGTTAACAACAACGGTGCAGAAGCTGTTGGACTTTACCGTACAGAATTCTTGTACATGGATTCTCAAGACTTCCCAACAGAAGATGAGCAGTATGAAGCATACAAGGCTGTTCTTGAGGGAATGAATGGTAAACCAGTGGTTGTTCGTACAATGGATATCGGTGGAGATAAGGAACTTCCTTACTTCAATATGCCACACGAAATGAACCCATTCCTTGGATTCCGTGCCCTTCGTATCTCTATTTCTGAAACTGGAGATGCAATGTTCCGTACACAAATCCGTGCCCTTCTTCGTGCTTCTGTTCATGGTCAATTGCGTATCATGTTCCCAATGGTTGCCCTCTTGAAAGAATTCCGTGCAGCTAAAGCAGTTTATGAAGAAGAAAAAGCAAACCTTCTTTCTGAGGGAGTTGCAGTTGCGGATGACATCCAAGTTGGTATCATGATTGAAATCCCTGCAGCAGCAATGCTTGCAGACCAATTTGCAAAAGAAGTAGACTTCATGTCAATTGGAACAAACGACTTGATCCAATACTCAATGGCAGCAGACCGTATGAACGAGCAAGTTTCATACCTTTACCAACCATATAACCCATCAATCCTTCGCTTGATCAACAACGTTATCAAGGCAGCTCACGCTGAAGGTAAATGGGCTGGTATGTGTGGTGAGATGGCTGGTGACCAAAAAGCTGTTCCACTTCTTGTCGGAATGGGCTTGGATGAATTCTCTATGTCAGCAACATCTGTCCTTCGTACACGTAGCTTGATGAAGAAATTGGATACTGCTAAGATGGAAGAGTACGCAAACCGTGCCCTTACAGAGTGTTCAACAATGGAAGAAGTTCTTGAACTTCAAAAAGAATACGTTAACTTTGATTAATCGAAAAGTCCTTGCAACTAAGTTGCAAGGTTTTTTTATAGTTTAAAATCATAAAATCTATTAACTAGTTCATAAAATGCTTGACAATAAAAAAAATCGGAGTAGAATATTAACTAGTTAAATAACTAGTTAAGGAGTTTTTATGAAGAAACAAAATTTGTTTTTAGTGTTGTTAAGTGTCTTTCTTTTGTGTTTAGCTGCTTGTGGGCAGAAGGAGAGCCAGTCAGGTAAAGGGATGAAAATTGTGACTAGTTTTTATCCTATCTATGCCATGGTCAAGGAAGTATCTGGTGACTTGAATGATGTTCGAATGATCCAGTCAAGTAGCGGAATTCACTCCTTCGAACCTTCAGCAAATGATATTGCAGCCATCTATGATGCAGATGTCTTTGTCTACCATTCGCATACACTTGAATCTTGGGCGGGAAGTCTGGATCCCAATCTAAAAAAATCCAAAGTTAAAGTTTTAGAAGCTTCAGAAGGAATGACATTGGAGCGTGTCCCTGGTCTAGAAGATGTGGAAGCAGGTGATGGAGTTGATGAAAAAACGCTTTATGATCCTCACACTTGGCTAGATCCTGAAAAAGCTGGCGAAGAAG
>NZ_KV831007.1:0-531 GCF_001836965.1 Streptococcus sp. HMSC063B03
CTGTTGCTACTGGGCCTGTGTACTCTGGTAGTTCATGTTTCAAAGCCATAACTGAGTTGACACCACCCTGAAACTCTGGTTTCTCTACTGTCGGTGCAGCTTGGTCACCTACGGTTGATAATGGACCTGTGTAGGCTGGTACCTCAAGCACTGGTGCTGGTTCTTCACCCTTGCTTGATTGAACCGGTTCTTCTGTCAATTCTTGATAGAAGCTCGCCAATTCATAAAACTCAGCCTTGCCACCTTCCCAGACCAGTTTAACATCTAGAAGAGAACCACCATTTCGGATAGCAAAGGTTTGGAGACTAGATGTAATGGCACCAAGATCTGTCCAACTTTCTTGTCCATCCTTAAGTGTTCTCGCTTGAACTCGTGCTTTCGCTCCTTCAGGAAGGCTTGAAACGAGACGAAGATGGTTAGCATTGGTTGGTTCAGACAAGTGGTAAACCATTTCACCCTTATCATTTTCCGCCTTGTAGCTAGTCAAGACTTTTCCGTCTACGAGATTAGTATAGAAGTTGCCTCGGCTTT
>NZ_KV831007.1:631-865 GCF_001836965.1 Streptococcus sp. HMSC063B03
AACGATTTCCTGGCATCTTAGAATCATGTGTCCAGCCATCTGTCAATGAGTCATCATGTGGACTATTGGCTACACCATCTCCCACTGTCACAACATCTGTCCAAGTTTTACCGTCTTGGCTGACTTGGATTTTACCATCACGAAGATAGTTTTGAGTTCCGTCTTGGATGTAGGCTCTGATCTTCTTGATAGTGCGTTCGCTACCAAGTTTCAAGGTTACATGGCCATCTTTAT
>NZ_KV831007.1:965-3404 GCF_001836965.1 Streptococcus sp. HMSC063B03
TTGATGGAACAGCCTGTTCTTGGTCTGTTTTATTCACCAGACGAACATAACGTACCAAGTGGGTTGCGACAGATCTGTCTGTCAACTGGCTAGCTGGTGTCCATTCTTGCGCATTTACAGAATACTCTAGACTGAGTGCTGAGTTGGTTTGACCTTGGAGCTGGATACTATTAACTTGATGGATTCGGTCAAGTTTCATGCCTAGATAGCTATTTGCAGGAAGTTTAGTTCCAGCTGGAATTTGAAGTTCATAACGACCAAGGCTATCCACTACTGATGTTTCCTTCAAGGCATCCACGTTGGTGTCTGTTAAGTCGCTATTTCCAGAGCGTGTCTCAACAGAGAAGTCCTGAATACGCCACCAAAGGTCACTTGCCTTAGTATTGCGTACTCGGATGTATCGAGCATTGATAGCTCTAGTCACTTCCTTAGTTTGTTCTCCTGATAGGCGATCTAACTCTTGCCATGCAGATCCATCTGTAGAGTACTCAAGTACACCTGCGGCAAGTTTATCGCCAGTTCCTTGACGAAGACGAACTTTAGTGACTGACTTGACTTCACCTAGGTCAAGTTGTGCCCAGGCATCTACTGGAGTCGTATTGCTGCCGTCAGCATTTGCCATCATAGCTTCTGTATTATCTTTACCATCAGTAATTTGACTTGCTGATGTTCTCAATTTATAAACTAGATTTGAGCTGAGGCTAATTGTAGCAGTTTGTTGTTTACGAGCGTTCTCTACTGGACGATTTACTGCAATCTCGCGAACTGCAAACCAGGTGTCATCACGATCTTCTGTAGCAATCATACGTACTGCTTTAGCTTTGATGTTAAGATTTTCAAACTGAACAAGTGACTCATTACCAACATAAGTTGGTTCTTTCAAACTTACCCAATTATCTTTTTCATCTTGATACTGCACTTCAGCCTTACTAAAGGTATCACGTGGATTTGCCTGAGTTCCCATAGCAAAGGTCAAGGTTTGGATATCTACCGGTTTGTTAAATTTCATACCGATATAATCACCTGTCTTGATACTATTTGGTGATTTAATGAGGGCATGTGTTGCTAGGTCACCATCTGTTACTTCTGCCAGACCACCTTCTACACCCGTTCTATTAGTAATGAAACTACTAATGATTTGATCTGGATGCAATACTTTTTGAACTTCAGAAGCTAGAACTTCTTTCAAGGATAGGATAAATGGACGGATATGTTGAACACCCAATTCAGCCTTTTCAAGATGGTCTACATAATGGAAGGTATGAGTTTGAGACTGTTCGTACAATTTCAAACCTTTATAGTAGCTATCCCAAAGTTTGGCTGCATCATTTGTAGCCATAGCCTCTGTTCCTGTTAGGAAGGCATCAAGGGCATTCATTTGGTCGATTGCATTATCCAACCAATAGTGGATCTGTGCAACCATTTTTTTATCACCTGATGCTTTATAAAGTTCAGCCGCTTCTTTAATCTTGGCAAATTCTGCACGCAAGGTTGCACGTTCTGCAGTTACATCCTGACCCGCTTTGAGCTTAGTCATGAAGTCTGTCAATTTTGGAGCCAATTCAACTGATTCTTCTAGTTTAACGACACGACCATCCATGTTTTGGTTAATCATATGCTTACCAAGTTCGCGGAAGGCTGCTGATACCTTGCTATCTTCAAAATGACCATTTTCAACAAAGTTGAAGGCAATGTCATTGAGTTTCTTAGCTTCTTCTTCTGATTTCCATTGTTTCCATGTATATTGAGCTCCAGCAAAGAGGGCAATCTTAGATGGTTCAGACTGTTGCATTGGGTTCAACATGATACCGGATAGCAAGCTTGGATCCACATTCGGATGAAGGAATTTTTCACCACCACCTAGAATCAAGTGTTGTTTAGAGTTATCTGTAACTGGCCAGTTCACCCAAAGTGATACTGGACGATAAGTTTTACCACCTGCAGTTAGATTGTTCTTGAGAGTTGATAGGAAGCCTTCAGAAACTTCACCCCAAATCTTACCACCCGTCAAGGTCATAGATGTTGAACTTGGGAGATTTTCATTTAGAGATTTCAACTCTGCTTCACGCCCATTACCCCAATACTGACCTGGAACAAAGATCATTTCTTTGCGAAGACCGCTATAAGTTCCTTGCATTTCTGTCAACCAGTTGGTCATATCCTGCATCAAGCGGTTGTAGCTATTGTAGCCTCCAACTGGGCTTGGTGCATCATCGGCTAGAATACCAAATTCACGGACACCCACTTTCATCAACTGAGTAAATTTGGCCTTGATGGTTGCCAAATCTTCTTGGTAATGCGCTTCATTACCAAAGCGGATACGGTTGTTCATGAATGGATGGATGGTCCAAACATAGCGAGTTTTACTTTGATTTCCGACTCGAGCAAGTTCACGAATTTCAGCTAGTTTTTCTTCTGGGTAAAGTTCACGCCATTTCT
>NZ_KV831007.1:3504-133254 GCF_001836965.1 Streptococcus sp. HMSC063B03
GTTTTTCTTCTGGGTAAAGTTCACGCCATTTCTTGTTGTGGTATGGATCATCTTTTGGTGCGAAGAAGTATTGGGTCAATTTTAAATCGCCACCAAAACGCATGAGTTCAGCACGATCTGCATTAGACCATGGATTTCCATAGTAACCTTCGATGAAACCACGGTTCTTGATTTCAGCGTAATCTTCCACTGTCACATTGCGAAGAACTGGAACTTGACTTTCCTTAAGCATGTGTTTCAAGGTTGTCAAACCATAGAAGACTGCATCTGTGTCTTTTCCGACGATGGAAATTGAATTGTCCTTGATGGTCAAAGCATAGGCATCAATCTTATCAAAGAGACCTGCTGAAACGTTAGATAAGTTTTGTTCTGCTTGTGATTCGCGTCCATGTACTCCAAGATAGATATTAGTTGCGCCAGCAACTGCTGATTGACTAGTAGTGTAGGATACTTGATTGTCCTGTAAGACACTCTTCAAGCGATTACGAGTATAGACATCGAGTTGATCTCCCATTACCAGATTGACTTGCTTACGAAGAGCTGTGACTCCTTCTCCATAAGTCACTTTTTGTGGAGTTGGGAAAACCTTGTACTCTTTCTTGAGATAATCTGTGCTCTTGCTGGCAGCCGCAATGCTATCTTCGCTAGCTGGTTTGCTTGCTGTGAATTGATCCGCTAGTTCAACTGTTCCATCACCTGTTTGTTCTACTTTTGGAGTTTCAGGTGTAGATGGTTGTTCTGGTTCTGGTGTCTCTTGTCCCTCTTTGATAGGTTTCAATAGATGAACTTCAGCTGCACTTGCAAAGCCCCCAACACCTGCTAGAACTTTCAACTCAATCTTGTTGGTATGAACCGCTGCAAAGTTAACTGTTTTTTCTTGAGCGTTGTTGTCCCAGCTTCCTTCTGAAACCTTGACCATTTGGCCATCTTTTTGTGCATAGATCTCGTAACGAGTCACGACTCCATTTCCACCACCTGGACGTGGGAGATAAGTCAAACCATTGACTTTTTCTGCTTCTTTCAAAGTCATAGAAAGAGTGTACGGAGCAGTATCACCAGTCCATTTAGTATGCCAGAAGGTGTTTGGATCATTGTCAAAGGCTTTTTCAACAACTCCTTCAGTCGCTGTTCCTGGTGTTTCTTGACTAGTTGCAGAAACTGTGAAATGATCTGTTGGAATCAAACGAGGATTTACAAACGCTTTATCTGACAACTCTGCACTATATAAAATTCCTTTGAATCCCCCGATGCTTTCAAGCGGTAGAACCAAGCTATTGTGAGCAAAGCGAGGGTGAGCTGGATTCGCGATACGTTCAATCTTCTCACCATCCACATAGAATTCCGTTGATTGTGGTTTGGTCACGATAGAGATTTGATAACGTTTATTCTTTTCAAGTTTTTTCTTGAATTGGATATGGAACTGTTCAAATTGATAAGCAAGATAGCCGTCTTTATCAGCTAGATAGATACGGTTGTCTCCACTTGTTGAGAAGGTTTGTTCACCGTCTCCAGTGACAGTTACATCAAACTTCAAGACATGACTTGGACCGACATCACCTGCCAGGCCTTCAATACTGCTATCTTTCTCAAAAGCCAATCCTTGCTCGCTTGTCTTCACCTTCTTGCTTGCATAGTTCTTCACTGTTTCAGGATTGATGGTAAACAAATCACTTTGATCAATCTCTTTTTCAGGATTTGACTGTGGCGCATAAGGGCTCGTTGGTAGGGTACGTTCTGCAAAGGTCGCTTCCGCACGGTCAGATCCCCAAGTGCGTTCTGCAGTTGTTTGCATGCTCTTAAAGAATCGTTTAAAGATATCGTAAGATGTCAAACCTGTCTCATGAAGATCAATATTGTCATTCCAAACTGCGTGGCCACCACCAATTACATTTGGATTTGATTCTTCTAGAAGTGGACCATGACCTGTTCGGAAATCGTTTGGTGTCCACCTATTATATTGTGTTTCATAGTTAGCATAGTCACCATAAGCTGTTTGACGATTATCACCATTTGGTACACTATAGGTTGGAATATCTGTTATGTTGATAATCTTAGCTCCTTGAGCAATAGCTTCTTTTGGTTGCTGCCAGCCAATACTCCAGATATCAACTTCTACATCTTTCCAATCAACCGCTGTTTTACCTCGTTTCGCACTGAGCGATCCCCAAATACGAGGTGTATAGCCTTTCCCTTTAATGTACTTAATAAGATCATTGACATAACGACGATAGCTTTCTCTACTTCCGTAGTATTCATCCGTTCCGATATGAACAGTAGATACCCCATGAAGTGGTGCATCTGGACCATCAAGAAGTTTGTCATAAACTGATTTGACAAAAGCCAGCGTTTCATCGTATTTATTATCTAGATCGAGCATAGCTACGCGCTCTACGTTATGTTTACCTCTGTAATCGCTCAGACTACCTTGATACATAAGGTCTGGACGAACTTTGACAAATGACAGAGCATGACCTGGTGTGTCAATTTCAGGTACTAGATTGATATGCAATGCCTTAGCAAGTTTAATCAGATTTTGCATCTCTTCTTTAGTATAGTGCTCATCTGATGTTAATTTTTGACCATTCTTACCGACAATATCTGTCTCTACACGGAAACCTGTCTTAGCATGTTCTAGAACATACTTAAGCTCTTCTTCTTGTGTTAGGTTCTTACCTGCCAAGTGCTCTTTTAGGAAGATATAGTTATCGTTGAGGTGCAACTGCAAGTCGTTCATCTTGTAGTAAGCCATATTGAGCATGATGTCTACAAGGGTGTCATAAGGAATAAATTTACGACCTGTATCTAGCATAAAGCCACGGTGGCTGAAACTTGGGAAATCACGAATTTCTCCATTTTGGAGATTGCTTTCCCCCATTTGAAGAAGAGTACGAGTGGCATAGAAGGCTCCTGTGTTCGTTGCAGCTTCGATAGTAATGACACCATCTTGGATAGTGATGGCATAACCTTCCTTACCATAACCCTTGTTTTCAACTTTTTTAAATTCAATTCGTTTTTGAGCCTGCTTGTCACCTGTCGCAAGTTCCAATCCACGACTAGCAAGATCTGACTGGTAGAAGGTTGCAGACTGATCAAAGCCTGAATCACCTGTCGCAAGAACTGTATCTGAAGTGATAGAAGATTGACCTTCTTTTCCATACCATTGTTGAACAGCTGGTGCTACTTTTGGTTTGATACCCACACCTTCGTCCTGATGTAGCCCCTTGATGACTACTTCAAATTCTTTAGTAAAGGTATGTGAATCTTTAATTTGCTCTACCATAACCTTAACGCGTTGATCAGTCAAAGGCTTATAGATATGATTTTGAAGGTCAATCACACCTTGTTTGTTGCTACCGATAAGACTGACTTTTCCTGGTAGAGTTGGCAAGACAAGAGACTGTCCGTCTTTAGCAACAGTCAATTCTGTAACCTGACGGATATCCGTTACCTTACTTGTATCAGGAATATTCGAATAAGCTCGAATTTCTTGAATACCAACGTTTCTCCAGCCCATTGTGCCCGCTTGATAGTCATTGATTTCTAACTTGAGATATTTAGCTTGAATACTATTGGCTAAGTCAACTTTCTCATCTAAAACAGGTTCTCCAGTCTTGGTATGAGCTAGCTTCCATTGTTTTTCTCCACTACCATTTACATCATCTTGACCTGCATAGTAGAGGCTCCAAGACTTGATATTTGGATCATTTTGACCATTGCGAACGCGACGATCCCAATCAATTTCCACATGCCTAATAAGTGTAGTTTTTGGAAGAGTTAATTCGAAAGTTGGTTTGTCAATATTTTGATTTGTTGCCCAACGAGTATCAGGATTACCGTCCACTGCCTTGTCAGCAGTATAAGGAGTACCAGTTTCTGAGTCGTTTACTTGAACAGTGACACCTTCTAAGTGGTTACGATCTTCTCTATCTTCAATTTGCTTTTCAACTGGTTTGATTGTAGGTGTAGCTGGTTCTACAGGTTTAGAATCTGCTTTTGGTGTTTCAACCGGCTTCAGAGTCTCAGCTGGTTTGGGAGCTGTTGGACTTGTTGCTGGGCTTGTTTCTTCAGTTGCTGCAGGACTTGTTCCTGCAGTATTTTCATGATTTTCATCATGACCTGTATCTGCCGTCGCTTCTGATTCAGCTTTCTTTAAAACAGCTGCTAAATCATCTGGCAACTTGTCTAAAGGCTGAGCTTGTGTGATTGTTCCTTCTTTCTCAGGTGTTCCAACTGTCTCTGCAGCTTGCACTACATTTGCACCAAAGATACTAGCACCGATCAATACAGAGGCTGCACCAATTGCAAATTTTCGAATACTATAGTGACAACGTCTTTCAAAAAAATGTCTATCCATCTTTCTCCTATTCCTTTCTCCCACTTATTACAGTAAGCGGTCTCATTTTCCATTTGAAAATGGAGAGAACCTAGAGGTTCTCTCCAACTAAGTTATTTCTGTCTGAATTCTAGTTCCTGTAAGTTATAAAATTCAGTCTTCTTTAATTTTCTTTTCGTTTTGTCGCAAGGACAGCAGCAGATAAGGCAAGACCGACGCTAGCTAGGAAGATAGCTGTATCCGATTGGCTTTCTCCCGTTTCTGGCAATCTCTTCTGCTCTTCTGTTGAAACTGAAGTTTTAGATTCTGCAAGTTTTCCTTGACCCAATTGACTAATCCGATACTCAGGTTTTTCAATAGTTGGTGCTACTTGATCGCCTGCTGTAGCCAATAGTCCTGTGTAGGCTGGCTTTTCGTTTACCAAAGCTTCTACTGCATTAGCTCCGCCTTTGTATTCTGGCAATTCATGAACTAAGGCTTCTACTGCATTGGCTCCACCTTTGTATTCTGGAACTTCATTGACAGCTGCTTCTACTGCATTAGCGCCACCTTTATATTCTGGCAATTCATGAACTAAGGCCTCTACTGCATTGGCTCCACCTTTGTATTCCGGAACTTCATTGACAGCTGCTTCTTCACCTGCTGTTCCAACTGGTCCTTTATACTCAGGTACATCAAGAATTGGTGCTGCTTCTTCACCAGCTGTTCCAATCGGACCTTTATACTCAGGCAATTCAAGAATTGGTGCTGCCTCCTCACCTTTGCTACTTGTAGGAGCATCTGGTTTCACAGTCTGATCTTGTAGTTGGTTGAGATATTCTGCAAAATAGGCAACCATTCTTTCAGTCAAGAGATGGTTATCCGTAGCATATTTCATACTAGCTACTACACTTGCTACCTCCTCTTGATTCTCTTTGCTGGTCAATTTTTGAGCTTTCGCTAAAGCTGTTTCATAACCTGACAAATCAAGAGCTGTTTCTATAGCCTGTGGACGACTAAAGATTAACTCAGCAGCAGCTTGATATTTGTCACCACCGTCTCCATAAGTCTTAGTACCTGTCAAAACAATTTTCTTAGCTTTGATTGTCTTACCAAAGTCAATGTCTTTTGGTTTATTGTTATCTGGCCAATCAGTTGCAGTGAAAGTATGTTCTTTACCAGATTCATCTGTCACAACCAATTTCACATCACGCAAGTTACCATTTGATCCTGATCCACGTGGCACATAACGGAAGCCTGTGATTTCTGTTGCTTCTTTCAATACCATGGTTGCAGGTTTGCCAACATCTCCACCATTCCAAGACGTATGCCATAGACTTGACAAGTTACCATCAAAGGCGTTAGCCAAATCTTCTCCCGCTTGAGCTGGAGCATTCAAACTTTCAAAGTCTTCTGCTACCAAGGCTGTTTTCTTTTGTACCAAGGCATTCTTCAGAGCGTCAATCTTAGCAATCTCGGCACGCGCTTCTTCTACACTAATGTCATCATCTGCTTGACTAAGGTTAAAGACAGCTTCCTTCAAGGCATCCATAGATTCCTTAGTATAGTTGGTCATAGCAACCGTTGGCAAGTAGTTCTTCAGAGCATTTTCTGTTAACATCTTACCAGTTAGAGTGATTTCCTCGATTTGAAGTTTATCCATCATGAAGTCGTTGTAACCACGGAAGTTCGCATTTCCACCAGAATCTCCACGAGTATTGCTTGCGTTACCAGTTGAGTAGATACCCACCCAAGTATCACCTGTTTCTGCACCTGTTACGAGGAAGGTTACCTTCTTAGCTTTCTTAGAATCTGTCCAAGTATTTGGTAGTTCATGCATTTCTAAATTGCTTGCTTGATTACCGCGACGTCCTGATTGGAATTCTCCTTTACCGACTACAAAAGCGTAGGTATTGTCAGAGCCTGCTTCATATTCAAAGGTTACACGATAAGTCTTACCAGCTTCAAAACGGAAGTTTTGAGGAATTGTTTGGTAAACCAAGTTACGACGGCTAACTAGTCCATTTGTCTTCAATGACCAATTTCCTTCGATAACATCATCGACTTTCTTACCATTCCAATCACGTTGTGTATATGGATCATGTTTTTCAGATAAGTGAGTGCGATTATCCTCAACTCCTTCGATACCACCAATTACAAATGGGAAAATACCTTGAGCAACATTTTCAAAGTCTTGTTTAAATGTTCCTTTAGCTGTATCATGATTATCTCCGTACATACTTGAATTGTTTTCGAAGGTACGAATTTCATCAAAATAAGTTGCTTCATCACCAGCTTCACGACTCAAAGTAAGAGTGACATTTGATACATCTGAACCTGTTGTAAAGAAGGCATACATGTTTTGGAAGTAACTTGTATCGTCAACTGTAGCATTGTCACGACGAGTATTATGGGCATAAGCCTTAACATAGTTAAGAGCTAGTGACTTATTGGTATAGCTAGTTACTTCTTTTTCACCAGTATTCACTGTGATACTTGCCTTAGCATTACTACGATTATCAACACCGACATAAACGGCATACTTAGTATTTGGTTTCAAGCCAGTCAGTTTCTGAGTAAGGCTGACTGTGCTCTTGTTGCCTTGGATACGAAGCATTTCATTTGCGCCTTGTGATTTGACAATTTCTGCCTTAGAAGCATCTCCAGAAATAGTCCAGTGTTTCAAGGTTCCACTGTTAAATCCTTGGTCATAGATATGCATACCTTCACTCCATGACATTTCAGGATTGGTTTGTTTTGAACGGTAGAGAACGTATGGTTGATTTGCTAGAAGGTCTAGGGTAATCTTGCCATCTTTTACAGTTAATTCTTGTTCCTCTGTCTTACCTTGGTCAGTTAGCTTGTAAAGGTAAACCTTGTTATTTGCCCAATCGCTAGGAAGTGTCCAAGTTGTTGCACCAGCTTGCGTATTGAAGTAGTACATTTTTTCCTTATCAGTAGGAAGTTTCTTACCATTTGCATCCCAGTTCCAAGGAGTCAAGTAAGCTGAACCATCTTGGATGACACGTTCATTGAGAGTTACTGTACGTTCACGGTATTGTGGGCTATTGACATCGTTTGACTTACGAGTCACAACTACTTTATTGTTATCAGCATCTACCAATTCCACTCGCATTTCTGGAGTCCATTTATAGGTGCTACCATTATCAGACATAGTGACTGGTGTACCGTTTTCCCACTTGCTTACAGTGAAGTGTTGGAAGTACTTGGTCATGACGTCATGAGCAAACAAGTTAGTGACATAGCCATTGTAGTCACTTCGTCCTTGCCAGCCTTCAAAGTCTTTCATGCTGTAACCACCTAGAAGTGGATAGTTGGCTGCACCACCATAACTTCTGTAGTCCCCAACCCAAGAATCTTTTTGGTGGTTACGGATAAAGCGCGTGATGGCACTGTTGATACCTTTATTAGTATAGCCACCATAGGTCAGGTCAGCCGCCCAGTGTTGGAATGTCGAGTCATATTCACCACCATGGCCCCACTCAATCGCAAAGCGCCAGCCTTGCTTATTGATTTCTTTAGCAAGAACGTGGGTAGCCCAGGCTCCATTATCACCTGATTGGCCATTGCCCCAAACGTCAACATAGATAAAGTCAAGACCTTCACCAAGTTTGTTCTTCAATTCTTCCCAGCGAGCTAAGCGACCATGCGCCAAGTCATAAGCAGCATCAATGTTGATACCTTGGTCTAGCCAGTTCCAACCATAGCTGTAGCTACCATCTGGATTCTTACGAAGAATATTTTCGTTAAAGTATTTAGACTCAGGATAAGTTTCAGAAGCGTTGACGTGGATACCTAGATGAGCTCCATATTTCTTCGCTTTCTCAATCAAAGCTTTGAAATCTTCGACACCACCAATACGTTTACCAATATCAGCATAGTTCAAGTGGCCTGAATCATGACCTTCACTACCATAACCTTTAAGGAGAACACCTTGTCCAAGACCATCTGTATGGAGATTGATTTTCTTGATACCATCCAAGGTCATAAGGAATGGGTTTTGTGCTTGTGAACCAAAGTTCATCGCGATACGATATGCTGTGATATCCTTAACTTTTTCCCAACCTTGAGGGTTGTTCATGATGCTTCGGTAAGCAATAGCTCCATCCTGCCAGTCAACTTTATTGTCCGCATTGGCATCTTCAGTGATCACAACCTTGGCACTTGGAAGTTCTTTAGTGTACTCTGGGAAGACAATTCCCTTATAAGCTTTTTCCCATTGCCATTCAGAGCTATGAATTCCGACATAGTTGGCATTTCCGACTGTTTCTTTATAGGCTGTCAAACGAGTCCAGTCATTAGAGCCACCACCGTAGCTGTTTTGAGAATTACTCCAAACACCTGCAGCAAGCTTGTCTGTCGAAACAAATCCATACATGTAACCCTTAGCCAAATTCTTCATTGGATTAGTTACTTCAATATGGTCATCCCCGCTAACATGCGTATTGTTTGACATAGTTGCCCCATCAAACTTAGCACCAGCTTGGTCACTTGAAACAGAGACTAAAGCATTGCCAAGGAAACTAATAGTAGAGAGCAATTTTCTTTCGTCGTCAATCTTTTGACCTGGAGTGACTTGATTGTGGTTGACAATCTTAGTTACATCAAAATGTAATTGATTGTCCACAACTTGCAGACGAACTGTCATATCCGCATTGATAAGATTAGCCTCATCACGGAGTTTCATTTCATATTCTGCAGTTGTTTCATTAATTTTCTTATAAGTAACCTCAGGGGTGATTCTGTGGTTATTGATAAAGACTTGATTGAACTGTTGAACCTGTCCTGGTAAAGTATGGCCATTTAGCGTATATTCCTTGACACGTGGAAAGGCTTGGTCAATCACTGCTTTTAGGACTTTAGACTGGATGGTATCATAAGTCACTTTACTATCATCTACCACCGCACCCGTTTCTTTTTCAGCAGTAGTTTCAGTAGCTTGAACTCCGTCTTGATTGTCAGTCTTAATATTTACAACTGTCTTTTCAGTACCATATGTACCAGCTTTAAGTAAGATTTTCTTTTCATTTTTAAGATTTTCATTAACAGCAGCTGGCAAAGTAACCGTATCAAAAAGCTTTACATCATTATTTGTTGCATTCAGCTGACCATCTGATTTTAAGCTAATAGTCAGATGATTCACTGAGCCATTTACTGGAGCTGCAACACGGCCTCCCTGATACCATGTGCTATTACCTGGTGTCTTATATTCCCAGAACCAACCTTCTTTGTCATATCCAACAAAGACATTATTATTTGTATCTTTAAATTTCAAGAAAACACCAAAACGTGATTTGCCTGTTTCAGATTCTTCTTTGAAAGTGAGATCTACATTCGCATTCCCATTCGCATCCACAGTCAATCCTTGCTTTTCAAACAAAGCTGGTTTGCTAGCATTGTCATTTTGATCTGTTGAAGATAACTTATTGTAACGAACACCATTTTCTTCACGAATAGCAACAGTCCCTTGCTGTTCTTTTCTTGCTACAGTTTGCCATTCAGGAGTGACTTCCTTTGGTGTCTCTGGCTTAGCTGTCGCTGGTTTTTCTTCTTTCGGCTTATCTGCTTTTGGCTTTTCTTCAACTGGTTTTTCAGTTTCCTCTAAATTCGCTGGTTTTGAACTAGAGATTCCCTTAATATGATCTTGAATCCATTTTAATTGAGCTGGAGAGAAAAGGATCCCTCCACTACGGACACCGACCACACCATTTTGATGAACGCCAATCAATTTACCATCCGTGTCAAAGATACCGCCACCGCTAGCACCTGGTTGTCCACCTTGATAACCAACTCCTTGAACACCTTCACCATAAGATTCAGCAAAATCCACAGCAGTGTTAATAACTGGCGCCAACTTACCAGCAGGATAGCCAAACATATTGACTTTATCCCCAACTTTCTTAACAACTGGCTTTTCAGTAACTTCAACAGGAGCATTTTCAAGAACTGTACGCAATCTCACAAGAGCCAAATCGTTCTTATAGCCCTTTAGATAACCATCTCTATCCCAGTGAATCACATCTTTTTTACTAAATTTTACATCATCTAAACCAGGGTAGGATATACTAAAAATATCGCCATCCCCTTTATCATTATCCACAACTTTACGGATATTTCCATCTTGTTGATCCTTGATAAAGTTGTGAGAAACAGTCAAAACAAGATCCTTACCAATGACAATACCACTACCTTCTCCTGATGGAGTCTTAATCTTAACAGTAGCGCCATAGTTCAATTCTCCATTTTTTGTTTTGGCAACATCTTCAGGAACTAGACTACCAGTATCTTGTGCTAATTGATCTTTATTTACCTCTTTACCATTATCAGTAGCTTTTTCAACTTTACCTTCTAATTCTTTCGGCAACTTGTCAGTAGTTTCTTTGTTTTCCTTTTCAAGAGCTAGTAACTCTTCTTCAGTTTTTGGTCCATCCGTTGTTTCAGCAGAACCTGGATTTGCTGCTGCAGCTTCCTTATCGAACTCCCGTCCATTATCGCTCGCTTTTTTATCCAAATCAGCCAGCTCACTTGGCAAATTATCTGTTGAGCCAACTGTTGGTGTGTTAGCCATTACTGGAGCAGTAGCAAAAAAACTAGCCCCAATCATAACTGAAGCAGCACCTAGTGCAAATTTACGAATGCTGTATGTACATCGTTTTTCAAAAAATCGTTTATCCATTAACTCCTGATTCCTTTCACCAATCTTCGTAAGCGTTTACATTTCTTATTCGAAAAATACTCCTTTCTATCTGAAAAGTGCAATGCTTAACGTTTATAAAAATAATTACACTTTTAATATAACAATTTTTAATAGATAAAGCAATAGAAAAGCTAGGAAAATTGCTAATTTTTTTCTTCATTCTGACAAAACCATACTCTGAAATTAAGGGGAAAATTGTCACATAATAAAAAGGATTTAGCATTCCTATCGAATGCCAAACCCTTTATCAATCAGTTTCTATAGATGATTAAAATCTATTTCACATGTTTTGCGAGTTCTTCTTGCGCTTTTTTATTGGATTCTTCTTTTTCTTTCATCCATTTATCTTGAGCTTTTTGGTATTCTTCTGTTGTTACTGGTTTATCTTGTACATCAAGGTATTTATACAAGTGAGCTTCACTTGTTCCTTTGTTTCCAGAATAAGCAAATGGAAGTGTGAATGGTACCATCTTAGACAACATTGGACGACCAGTTTTAGAAGTTGTTGGGATTAGCAAGGCACTGTCGGTCAACCAAGCTTGGGCAGCAGCATATTTTTCATAACGTTTTGAAATGTCATTCACTTCTTCACCAGCTTCCACAACCATTTTTTCGTAGTCTTCCAAACCAACTTGCTTAGCCGCAGCGTTGTTTGTTCCAGAGTCAAATCCTAGGTAAGTCTTTGTACTTTCCCCTACAGATGGTTTGAGAATATCAAGGTAGGTAGATGGGTCAATGTAGTCTGGTCCCCATCCAACGTTATCTGAGACATCCCAATCTTGTCCAGCAGCCGTTTCAGCAAAGTAGGTAACATTGAGAACTTCATCTTTTTGAAGTTGTTGGATATCAATGACGACATTGTCAGTTCCTAATGTTTCTTCAAGTGATTGTTTAAAAGATTGGACACGTTGAACTTTTGTTGTATTGGTTTGGTCAACTGGCATATCTAGGTGAATTGGGAATTGTACTCCCTCAGCTTGTAGAGCTGTCTTAGCTTTAGCAAACTCTGCTTTCGCTTTTTCAGGATTATATAGTCCATCTTGGGCATCAGCAAGGTTCACATCCTTCCATTCATCCCCATAAGTCACCAATTTGTCTTTGACCATTTCGCCAAAGTTCTTTCCATCTGCCTGTACAAATGTAGGAGGAACAAACAAGTTACGAAGCAGTTTAGTTGCCCCATTCGCACCATTCACTTGAGAAGCATAGGCTTTTCTATCAAAACCAAAGGCAAGAGCTTGACGGAAATCTTTGTTTAGAAGAGCTTTCTTGGTTGAAGTCTTTTGTTCATCTGTCGTCTTAGAAGTGTACTTATAAGACTGGCGATCAATATTAGTACCTACTAAATAAGTAGTAGAATCTTGTGGTGTATAAACGATGTTGTCTTTAAACTCTTTTTCAAGTTCAGGATAACTTGCGCTTGTCGGGAAGAGACGAGCCATTGTAAAGCTTCCATCTTTGAAGTTTTCTGCAAGTTTTCCTGTATCTTGACCATCCCAGAATGAAAGTTTTACCTTATCAATGTGAACATTGTCCTTATCCCAGTAGTTTGGATTCTTTTCAAATTCTACTGAAGATTTAGCGACCAATGATTTCAACAAGAAAGGTCCGTTATAAAGGATACTGCTTGGATCTGTTGCTTTCCCAAAATCATCTCCCTTAGAGTTTAAAAACTCTTCATTAACTGGTGCTAAGACACCCATTGTTGTTTTAGAATTCCAAAAACTTTCAGGTTTGTTCAAAGTGTATTGAACTGTTTGATCGTCAATCGCTTTAATCCCAACTTGAGAGAAATCTTTAGTTTCCCCTTTAGCGTATGCATCCAAACCTTTAATTGAATCCTGTACCAAGTAAAGGGCTTCTGATTTCTTATCTGTCGCATACTTAAGTCCTGTTACAAAGTCTTGAGCTTTCACAGACGCATACTCTTCTCCTTCAGATGTGTACCACTTGGCATCTTTACGGATTGTATAAGTGTAAGTCAAGCCGTCCTTAGATACAGACCAATCCTCAGCCATAGATGGCACAAAGTTACCATAGCGGTCATTTTCAAGCAATCCATCAATCACATTACTAGTAATGTCAGTAGTTGCTGCCTTACCAGTTGTCAAGTAGTTCAGGTTATCTGGATCTGTTTCGTAAACATAAGAAAAAGTTTTCTCACCTTTTGCACTAGACCCTGAGCCAGAACAAGCAGCTAAGACACCTGCTGCTAATAAAGTTACTCCCGCAAGAGCCAATACTTTCCTTGTTTTCATAGTATTCTCCTTTGTTTTTCTATCCATTATAGACCCTTTGCAATCTATTGTCAATATATTTTTCTGAATTTTCATGTTTAGTTGTTATTTTCTGACAACTATCGAATCTTATTTCATTTTTTAATCTCTTTTTAACTATAAGAAAAGAGGGAATCCAGTAACTCCCTCATCCATCTATTTAAGTCATTTTTAGATTCATTATTTTAAAGATTGCAATGCAGAAAGAAGATAAGAACCCTCACGAATTTTTTGACCTACGGCCTTAGCATTTTTGACCAAATCCTGATACTCTTCTTGAGACAAATTGTCCAATACTTCTTCCAAGTCAAGTAAACTCTCAACACTAATTCCACACTCTTTTTCTAAGACGAAATTAGCCAAAGCAGATTGCCCCCAGACAATAATAGGGTAACCAGAAGCCAAATAAAGGGATGCCTTGTGGGAATTATTGTATCTCAAATACTCACCAAACACTCCGCTACAAGTTTTAGAACTATCACCGTCCCAAACCAAACCAAAGCTTCCTTCTAATGCTGATGGTAGTTCATCTGGAAGAAAGGAACCAAAATAGGTTGCATTTGATAGCTTTCTAGCCTCATCAAAACCAACACCATAGAGGTTATAGGCCGGTCTTGCAGGCAACTCATATAAGTAACCTGCTTTTTCTTTGGCTAAATTTCCAGCTACAATAATAGCCCCTTCCTTAGATAAATCTTCTTTGTCCTGATAATTCGGGATCAGATAGTCAAAAATGCCTAAACTAACTATTTTTTTCTCAGAAATCCCCTTATCAACAAGCACTGATTTCATAACTGGATTATGAGCAATAAGACCATCAGCTTGTTTCAAAAGACTTGACTCTTGAAGATGAACACGAATTTTATGCTTCAAGGGTACTGTATCCAAATTAGCATAGCGCAAAACTTCTAAGTCATGGATAATAAAGTGAACCTTCACTCCTTTACGTTGGATTCTTTTGACTAAATGAGTCGTAAAGAAACTATGATGAAGCATAGGAAATTGAATCAGTAGCTGATCCCCTTCCTTCAACTTAGAGATAGCTTTAGATAGGGCTTTGGCCTTATGTCGTTGAGCTCTAATAGTCCCCATTTGATACCAATCATCTACCATCAATAACAAAGGACTATAGCCCTCACGAACTACTATTTCTTCAACATCATTTCGAGCCTTATTTCCCGCATTTCGTGCACCAGAATCCTTCAGAAATTCTTCTTTTAGATAATATTTCATCTATCAATTTTATCCTTCGTTATCTTATTTAAACTCTTCCTCTACAACATTTAGGGCACGTTCAATGACCACATGCATGTCGTAGTATTTATAATCGGCCAAACGTCCGCAGAAAATGACCTTATCATTCTGCGCTGCTTCTTCTTGATACTTAGCAAACATAGCATTGTTTCTCTCATCATTGATTGGATAATAAGGTTCATCACCACGTTTCCAATCAGCTGGGTATTCACGAGTAATAACTGTCTTTGGTTGCGTTCCGTATTCAAAATGTTTATGCTCAATAATGCGAGTATAAGGAATTTCTCGTTCTGTATAATTAACAACGGCATTCCCTTGATAATTTTCCTCATCTAGAACTTCATGCTCAAAACGAAGACTACGGTATTCTAACTCACCATGTTTATAATCGAAGTATTGGTCAATCATCCCTGTAAAGACAACTTTTTCAGCAGAAGCTTCTAATTCCTGACGATTGGCAAAAAAGTCAACTCCAAGTTCTACTTCAACATCCTTCAGCATATTTTCGATAATGACATTATAGCCACCGATTGGAATTCCTTGGTAACGGTCATTAAAGTAGTTATTATCAAAAGTCAAACGAACTGGTAGACGTTTAATGATAAACGGTGGAAGGTCAGTCGCGGAACGTCCCCATTGCTTTTCAGTATATCCTTTAATCAACTTTTCATAAATATCTAGACCGATCAACTTGACAGCCTGTTCTTCCAAGTTTTTAGGTTCAACGTCCTGCATATGTGCTGTTTGTTCAGCAATCTTATCTTTCACTTCTTGAGGAGTTTTTGTTCCCCACATAGCATAAAAGGTATTCATATTGAAAGGTAGATTATAAAGGCTACCCTTGTAATTAGCTACAGGCGAGTTGATATAGTTGTTAAATTCAGCAAATTGATTAACATAATCCCAAACTTTCTTATTAGAAGTATGGAAGATATGAGCACCATATTTATGAACATTAACACCTTCTACATTCTCACAATAGATATTCCCACCAATGTGGTCACGTTTATCAATAACTTTTACTTTTTTTCCACGCTTGGTTGCTTCATAAGCAAAAATTGCTCCAGACAACCCAGCACCAACGATTAGATAATCGTACATCTTGTTCTCCTTTTTATAATTTGACGATTCGATTGAGATATGGGATTCTCATTAATATTCCAATGACAATAAAACTAATACTCAAAGTAAATATAGCAAACCACAAATATGCACCTGTAAAACTGAAAGCAATTAATTTTTCCCATATCTTCATAACATAGGTGTGTATTACAAAAACACCCATTGTTTGATTAGATAGAGAAACAATCCATTTGCTCCCATTTTCATTCAAAGATAGTGTTAATACCATCAGGAAAATTCCTAAGCTTGTAAATTTCACGAATAGAATATCATAAAAATATTCAGCAAAAAGATTATGGTAAGTATTCTTTGCTAAGAAAAACAATATAATTGGTGATATCAATACTAAAAGCATGCTAACTATTTTCATCCAATTTTTAAATCTATATTTGAGATTATCTACATTGAATTGTGCTATATAACCACCTAAAATATAATAGAAAAACCATGTCCATAATCTAAAAGTTTGCATAACATGAGTTTGTAGAGGCCTCTGAAAGAAAATATTTGCCAATTCAACTATAAAACCAATAACAATCAATAAAGCTAAAATGTATAAATATCTTCTTTTTGAATTTAAAAATTTACTCAAAATAGGCAAGCATAAATAAATCAGTATCAATGCGCCAAAAAACCAAAACTGAAAGAAATACCCTTTTTGTATCAGAGAGCCTACAATTTTTTTAATTGGATTAACTGTAAAATCTCTTTTAAAGAGCCAAACGATAATGTTCCATGATGATACTGTTATTAGGATCCATTTGACTTTCTGAAGTATGTAATGGGAAGTTATTTCCCTCTTGCCTAACAATAAATAACCATTGACCATAAAAAACAAGGGAATAGAGTAGGTACCCAAATAATATAAATACGTCAAAAGATTCCATGAACCAGTATCTTTAAATCCACCCATTGTTGTATGAAGTAAAACAACTCCAACACAGGCAAGCACTTTTAGTAAATCTAGGTTGATATTTCGAACTTTTCTCATTCTAGTTTTTCCTAATAATTTGTTTTAATTCTTTCACATCTACCACTTTCAGAGATAGGATAGCAATTAGATAAAAAATCCCACCAAGCACTGCAAATACAAAAACATTTATAGTTGGCGAAAAATGTATAACTGTTTTTGAACCTAGCAGAATACCATACATGATAGCCGATGCTAGAACAATTTTTGTCATAGATCCGATAATCGGAATTTCTTTTAGGTATTTGCGAGTAAAGTATAATTGTATCGCCCATACTAGCGCTTCTGTCAATACAGAAACAATGGCTGCTCCGATATATCCAAGTTTTGGAAGGAATAGTAAATTCAAACCTACACTGATAATGGCAGGAGCTGTTGTTGAAATCATGAATTCTTTATTTTGATTGTGAGGTATCAGCATCTGAATTCCCATGATATTGGTCCAACCGATAAAGAACATACGGAAGATCATAATGGCGATTGCATAACGTGCATCCTGAAAATCTTGACCAAGGAAAAACTGAACAAAATCGTCATTGACAATCAAGATTCCTGCCATCATTGGGAAAATCACTAAATTATAAACGAGGAAGGACATTTCATGCATCTTATTGACTGCCTTATGATCACCTGTCGCTAACAAATGAGCGACACGAGGTAACATAACGCTTCCCAAGGAAGTTACCAAGGTCAGAAGGATATTTACCAACTTTAGAGCCTGATCATAAATCCCTACATCTTTTGTAGAAGCCAAGGCTCCAAGCATGGTACGATCTAACGTAACATACAAGGAAATCGCCACTTGCGGAAGGAACAATAATATGACGGGCTTCACATGATGCCTAGCATATTCTATGTCAAAATGCGGTCTACCGATAAACTCTCGAGCAGGCAACCACATACTTAGTTGCCCCAAAAGTTCAAATACAGTTAGCAAAAAAACATAGAGATATAGGTCATTTGCAGATTTGACAAAGAGGAAGATTGAAATGACTCCAACAAGCTTGACCGTAATATTTCGAACAGTAATCTTTCGAAAATCCTCCACCCCTTGAAAGAGCCAGGAAATGTCTAAACCTTTTGAAACTAAGCTCAAGCCTAGAATGTAGGCTACCGAATTTTGCATAAAGGGAAGAGTCAAACAAAGAAGAACATACAAGGACAGAGAAAGTACTGTTGCACCTAATTGCAGAGAGTAGATCCCCCAAAAGTTTTTTTCAATTTCCTTGCGATGTCCTGAAATGACCTTGGTCCCATAGTTAGCAACTCCTAGCGTCGCTAAGAGGATGAAGTAGGTGACAATGGAATTAAAGTATCCGTACGTCCCTAAATCATCCGAAGAAAAGACCCGTGTTACGTAGGGAGTCGTAATAATCGGGAGTAAAATCACCAACAGTTGGTAAGATAGATTGTAGGCGTAGTTTTTTAGTACTTTCATCTCAACCTGCCCTATTATAATCAATCAGTGACATTGAAAATCGTGAACGAACAGACTTATAATGGGCAATTCTTCTAAACGCTTCTTTCATATTTCCTCTTTCCTACAATTTTTTGACACTTGTTGCAAATTAAATTGGATCTATGTATCATACTATCGTAGCAACAAATACAATTTAGGGCTAAACATAAAAATAAGGTATTTTAGTTTTAGTTTCCATGATAAGTTACTATTTTTTAGTAACTCACTCATTTCGACTCTCAACAACTCTTTATCTTTTGAAAAATCTTTTAAGCCTGAGTCAGCTTTTGCACCAATCACTACAAAACCACCTAATAATTTTTTAGCTTGCAAAGCTTGCTTTAATTCTGGACTTTGAATGTACTCTCTTTTAATAACTTCCTCATTTTTTGCAACAGCTTCAAAGAAATCATATCTTTTTTCAGTAAATGTCGAACGAACTATACTCCCTTCCCTCCGATAGTAATTGTAGGTTTCAAGTGGAGTAATCACGATTCTTTCAGCTAAGGCAAGGTGTTCTCCTACAACATAAAAATCCTCATAGATTTTTCCAACTGGGAATGGGACGCGTTCCAATATGCTTTTTTTATAAAGCTTAGCACAGGCAGAGACGGTTGCAACTTTGTCTTCCAACATCAGTTCTAAGGCCTTCTCCTTTGTAATCACACTCAAACTTTCATAGTCTGACTGTTTAAGATGATGGGAACTATAATCATTATATTTTGAAGTAGCTTTCACTTTTGTTGAAATCAAATCTGCTTGATGCGTTTCCTGTATTTTTACCATTAATTCCAGCGTATAGTCTTCAAGGTAATCATCTGGATCTAAAAAGAAAATCCAATCCGAGTTGGCTTTTGTCACTCCAAAGTTACGCGCATCAGATAAGCCTCCATTTTCCTTGTGAAAAAGATGGATGTTTTCATATTTTCGAGCGTAATCTTCACACAATCGAGGAGAATCATCTATGGAACCGTCATTGACGAGGATTATCTCAAAATTTTGATAGGTTTGTTTCAGCAAGCTATCTATCGCATAATGCAGATAGTCTGCAACATTATAAACCGGAATAACGATGCTGATAAACATCCTAAACGCCTCTCTCTTTTTCTTTCTTTTTAGAGTATTTTTTCAAAATTGGATTAAGTATTAAGGCCATTGCAAATTTTGTCTTATAGTTCAAAAAAGACAATCTGTCAAACTTTTTCGTAGGAATATAGTCATATGAACTTTTCTCAATTTTGCTATATAGTTCCTTCAAGAGTGTTTCGGAATCATTAACCATCCAAGACAAATCAACCTGCAAACTGATGAGATAAACTAAGGTTTCAGAAACTACTCGGTTTAAAACGGGTTCACTTTCAATTTTTGTAAAATAATCTAGAACTGAATTTGTAACAGTCAAATGATGACGGACATTACGCTTCATACTCTCGATATTCATACTTTGCTCTGGTCTACCTATGTAGTATTGATAAATGTCATAGTCCCAATAACTGAAACTATGAACATACTCCAAAGGAAAGAGTGTGTATTGAATATCAACATAAAATGTTTTTTCACTTAAACGAATCTTGTTTTCCGACAAGATTGATGTCTTATAAGTAACCGAGTGCATCGGGATGCGAACATCCGGAATTCCCATGTTTTTTTTGCCAATTTCATACTTGTCTACGAAGTCATTTCGTACCGTAGTATTGTTATAGACATGCTGCTCTGTAAAATCTGTAATCACCATATCCACATTAACAGTTTCAAGAGCATCTAAAAACTTTTCAAATTCTGATGGAATAACCCAGTCATCCCCATCAATCACTTTAAAAAATTTTCCCTTTGCTTCTTGAATACCGCGATTGATTGTCGAACCATGACCGCCATTTTCTTTTGTAATGACACGGCCATCCAGCAACGAATCTTTGGCTAATATTTTTTCTGCTACTAAAGCCGTATCGTCTGTACTTCCATCATTGACAACCAGTACTTCAAATTTATCTTTATAATCCGGGTGTACTTGTTGAAAAGACTCCAGCCCTTTTGAAATGTAGTTCTGAATATTATAACTGGGCATTACAATTGTTAACAAACAATCCTTCATCCTATCTCCTAAATCGTCTCAATTAGTTCAAGCCACTGCTTGAGAATTTTATCTTTATTAAATTTATTCATATTGTCTTTTGCATGTTCTGAGAAAGACTGTCTCATAACTTCATCTCCCATCAGTTCAAGTAATTTTTCGCTCAACTTGTCCGTATTATAACACTCAACCAGAAATCCATTAACTCCATCTTTGACAATTTCATTAGGTCCTGTTGGACAACTGAAGCTAACTATAGGAAGATTGTATTGTTGGGCTTCCAGTAGGACTAGAGGTAGACCTTCATAGCGAGAAGTCATGACATAAATTCCTTTATCTCCATAAATCAAATCCTGATTTTTTTCGAGTCCTTTTATGACTAACTTATCCTGTAAATTATTTTCGTTGATTAAATCTCTGATTTTATCTACTTCATCTTGTTCACCTGAACCGTAGATTTCCCAAGTCCAGTTAGATTTCTCATTTAATACCTTCTTGGCAACTTGAACAAGATAATCATAGCCCTTTTGATAATCGAAGCGACCTACTGTTACAATTTTCGCCGACTCATCGTTATAAGCTACATTGGAAATACCATCTTCTTTCCAATTATAGATATAATCAATTTTTTTCTCAGAAATACCATATCTTTTTATATAATTTCTACGATCTTCTTGTGTGAGAGTAATAATCTTGTCTGCAAATTTAGCACCAACATATCTCTGGATTTTTTTAACTTTAGTATCAATGTCAACTATTGAGTTTGTGTGGTCACAAGAAATAAATTTTGTTTTTAAACCAAAAGTACTTGCTACACCTACTGAATTCATGCTCATTCCGATACCAAACACAATATCAATACCTTGCTCCGTCAAATAACTCCTTAGTAACTTAACAGCGGAAAGAAAATTCTTACTCATAGAAATTTTTTTAGGTGATAAATTTCTATATTTAACTGAGTCTTTTACTGGAAAAAAATTTGTTTCTGTAGAAATCATGGATAGTAAATGTACTTCATACATTTCTGATAATTCATTCGCAAGGCTCGTAGCTACTTTCAAGCCTCCATCCGTTCTATCAATACTCCATTTCACTAAAGCGATTTTTTTCATGTTTCAACTACTCCCATTCTTCGTTATCACCAAGAGATATTATCTTATAGTGATGTTGGTTTCGCTTATCTTCTGGAGGTAACTGCATATAATTCTCTCCATAAATCGCTACCAAATATTCTTTATACTTACGAGGACAACTCAGATCAATCCCTTCAAACTCTATTGATACTGGCTCTCCAAAATAATCTGAAGGTACGATTTCTCTAAGTTTATATGCTCCCGTAAAATTTCCTGCATAAGCTTCATCAAACGAATATTTTTTTATCGTTTGTAAATATTTTTTTTGTGCCCATGTAAAGGAAATAATCTTCTCAATATTAACAGCATTCGCAAAAGTAATAATTGTCTTTTCAATTAATGGGCGATTTTCTTTTTTCTGATTCACCAAACTATTGAATTGCGAGAGTTGAACCATCATCCTAGCGTACAAGTACCTAAAAGAATGAATTTTTTTCTTTAAAACATTAGATGGCATACCATCCAACGGGAAAATGTCTATCCACAAACTTTCTACCAATTCTTCTTTACTATAATTCATGATGATTTTTGTAGAATCATCTCGAATTACAGAGAAAGCTTTTTTGTAGTTTAATGTATCTTCGCTTAAAAACTTGTAGTTTTCTGGCAAGACATTTGAAGCTATTTTTTTAAACTTTTCGTAATCCTCTCTCGGCATACCGATATCAATATCATCATCCCAAGGTATAAATCCTTTATGACGTACCGCTCCTAACAAGGTCCCACCTAGAGCATAGTAGGTCAGGTTATTTTCTTCACATATACTAATGAACTCTTTTAAGATAGATAAAATCTTATCTTGGATGATTTTTATATCCGACACACTTCCCCCCCTATATAAAAATAGCAAAACTCGATATACAACAGTCTTCTCCGGCTATACTCTTGTAAGTTCTTGCTAAATATTTCTTAGCATACCACTATATAATTTCTTCAAAAGAATTCCCCCCTAACTCTTCATCACTTTCATCAGAAAATTGGTAATCTGAGTAAATTAAACTACCTATCAAAATCCAAAAGATATTGTAATGGAGGTACAAATTTAGATCGTCTATCATAGACTGAAAACTCATCACAATTAAAATAAAAGCAATAATCCACTGATTTTTCTTGATAGCTTTAGAAAGTGTTAACGTTAATAGCGTTACCATTAAAACTAGAACGAGTAAACCAAATTTTTGTAGAACTTGAATATACAAATTATCAACATACAGATATGTCTGATAATTTCTAACTCCTTCAACGGTCAGACCATTGCCATTCCATTCAACTGGTTTCCCAAATAAACCAAAACCAAATAATTCCAGAGATTTATTAGCCAAGTATAATCTACCACCTAACGCCTGATTTAACTTGAAAAAGAAACCATTTACAAAATAATTGTTTGATCCGAGATAATTTATTGTAATCCAAAAGCTAATTATTGCATTAAAAATAAAGGTGAATTTGAAAATTTTAAACACATTCCCTAACTTAGACAATATATTAGGGAACCACTTTATTAGTATATTGAAGGCTAACAATATACAAGAATTGTAAAATGTTAAGCGAGAATCAGTTTGTCCATATACCCAATAAACAGACAAGGATAGTAATAACCACTGCCAATATCTTATGTTGTTTTTATTTATATAGAGTGTAGTAGCAACTACATTCATAAGTAAGATCGATGGAAGTAGGGCATATCTGAACCCTAGATAACTACGGACTCGAGTCCCAGAAATTTCTAAATAGTTTGTAATAACTCCCATATTTGCGCTAAATATAACAAACAGTAACATCAGAACACTTACTACTAAGGAAGTTTTTGCTACACTTTTAAAAGGTATATCACGTAAAGCGTATATAAAAAATAGACTTATCGCAATATTTGAACTTAAAGTACTTATTTTCCCTATAATCAAATAAATTAAAACTGTAATAATTAAACCTATAATAGTTCTATAATCATAATCCTTTTTATATAACTCTTTTATAACTAACAAAGCGAGTGAAATGGCTATCAGCACCTTATAAGCAATTCTTGGTAGATGTTGAACATAAAAAGTAGCATCTAAAATTGAAACAAATAAAAATATCCCTAGAGCAGTAAGAGCTAAAATTTCTGGCAAAGACCTTTTTTGTACTACTATTTTCATCACTATTTTTATTCCTAACTAAAAACTCTGTCCATATTTTTTCCCAAAGAATTTTGCTTGTAGGAAAGATTTTCCTTTTTGAATCAAGTCAATTTTCTCCATATAGATAAACGGTATCTCTTTTACTCGCAAACCTTGTTTTGCCAACCAAACGTTGAACAAACGTTCACTGATACGACCAAATAATCTAGCATCAAAAGCAGAATAGTCTGTAATGTCTAATCTTCTATAGAGTTCATCGACAATCGGGAATAACCATTCACAATAGGCTGCTACATTTTCTTTAGACATGATAAACATATTGAACATATAGCCACTGCGTTGTTTCATGACCTGATCAAAAGCGACGATATAATCCGGTCTCAATTCACTCACAATCTGGCGTGTCACATCTAAATGGTTGGCATCGTGAGTATGTGCATAGTGTGAGTATAGCGTTTCAATATAATATTTCCTTTTTTTAGGAACAACAACATCATATTTTGACAGCAAGTTTTTAACTTCTGACTTTGAAAGAATAATATCATCCATACTAATTGCTTCTCTATATGAGTGTCGTTTTGATGTGAAATATCTGCGGTAATGTACCAATCCAAGATAATCACATTCTAAATTTTTCCAAGCCCAATATAATCCTGTTAATTCACAATAATAAGGATTAAGGTGAGAAATATGAACTCCTTGATTATCTGGTTGATAACCTAAATCTTCCTTACCCTCACTACCAACTTGGATAGGGATATACAAGTCCTTATCCTCTGGCATTTGAAATTGTTTATGTGTCGCAACTATGATTCTATACGTTTTAGACATTTCTATATCCTAATTCAATTCCCTTCATCCATATCTAGCTCAACTACCTTTTAATCAAAATTGTAATCATTCTCTGTTGAAAAAATATCCAGTCAAAATAGATTTTCACTAAAACTATCTTGACCCAAAAAGATAAAATTGAATACCAAAGATATCCTTTTTGTATTCAATTTTATCTTTATATGTTCCACTTCATACTGACTCAGCTTAAATTCTCAATGAGCTCCGTCACCGGATAACACTCTTCTAATAGTCAAAAAGAAAATTTTGATGTCTAACCACAAAGACTGATTTCTAGGATAATATAATTCCATTTCACAACGTTCAGGATAATATACTCGACTCCTACCTGAAATTTGCCATATCCCCGTAATCCCAGGACGAACAGACAATAAAACTTCCTGCTCTTCCTCAGAATATTCATCTAGTTCATTTTCAAGAATTGGCCTTGGCCCAATAAGACTCATATCACCTAGTAACAAATTTATAAACTGAGGAACTTCATCAATACTTGTTCTTCTTATAAAATCTCCAATATTTGTAAGCCGTGGATCCTCGTTTGGTGGCAATTTATAGCTATTGTTTTTATATTTTTCATAAAGTTCCTTATTCGAGATCAGAATTTCTTCTGCATTTTCGACCATCGATCTAAACTTAATGATTTTAAATTTTTTCCCTCTGAGACCTACTCTATATTGTGTAAAAAATATACTTCCTTTATAACCTTTAATCTTGTAGATTGAAAAGATAGTTAGAGAACAGGGTAAAACGATAAATATTGTTCCACACAAACCGATAAATACATCCATAAATCTTTTAAAACAAAAATAGATTATATTATTTTGTTTCACCTAAACTCCCCTCCTTGTAATAACATCCTCAGAAAATTTTATAACTACAAGAGCCCCTATTTTCTCCCATAATTTCCGTAAGAACCATACTCACCGTAAGAACCATATTTCTCAGCTGAAGTATTGAATTTATTTAATACAACTCCCAAGAATGGTTTATTCGTTTGTTCCAATTGATCTTTAGCCTTCTGAACATCTTTTCTGTTCGCCTCTCCTGCCGCAGTAACTAAAACAGATGCATCACATTTTTGTGTGATAATAGCTGCGTCGATAACGATACCAATAGGCGCTGTATCAACAATAATATAATCAAAATATTTGCGAAGTGTGTCAATCATAGTACTGAAGTTTTCACTTTGCAATAAAGCAGTTGGGTTGGGCGAGATAGACCCAGCTTGAACCACAAATAGATTTTCAACATTGGTATCACATAGACCATGAGATAGATCTGTTGTTCCAGATAAAAACTCTGTCAATCCAGTAATTTTTTCACGTGATTTGAAGACACCTGACATGACGGAATTCCGAATATCAGCGTCTACTAACAAGGTCTTATAACCTGCACGCGCGAATGCCCAAGCAATATTCGTAGAAGTCGTTGACTTTCCTTCACCCGGTTTTACAGAAGTGATAGAAATCACTTGTAAATTATTTCCACTCAATTGTATATTCGTACGCAAGGCATTATAGTATTCTTCCGCTTTTTTGGCCAGATCTAATTTTTTCTGTGCTATTTCTAATGTCGGCATATCTCTCTCCTATTTCAATTTATTCAAATTTGGAACAACTCCCAACAATGCGATTTGCATAACATCTTCAATATCCTCTGGACGTTTCACTCGTGTGTCAACCAGTTCAACGATCAGAACAACGATAACCGTAAAGACTGTTCCTCCAAGTAGACCTATAATTGTATTTCTACGAATATTTGGAGAAGATGGTGCTGTAGCCGGACGAGCTTCTTCAAGTGTTGTGACATCAGAAACGCGTGTGATACTGATAATCTTTTCAGCAGCTACTTCTCTCAAGGAGTTAGCAATACGACTAGCTTCCTCAGGGACTCTATCATTAACTGAAATAGATACGATACGGGTATCGACTGGTACGGTTACCTTGACTTTACTAGCCAAATCTTTTGGTGATAAATCTAATTTCAAATTAGATGTAACTTTCTCCAAAACATCTTGAGATAAAATAATTTCACGATAGTCTTTAACCAAGTATGATCCAGCTTGCAAGTCTTGGTTTGTCAAACCAGGTTTATCCCCCTGATTACGGTTGACTACATAAATCCGTGTAGTACTAGTGAACTCCGGTTTAACGATAAAAGCACTATAGGCAAAAGCTAAAGCTCCAGCTACAATTGCTACTAATGCAATTAGAATTTTTCTTTTCCAAAGAATTTTAAATAGGTGAAATACATCGATTTCCATAGTATTTTGTTCTTTCATATTTTCTCCTAAATTATTTGATCCATTATAATTTTCCTAGGGTTCTCTACAAATAGCTCTTCCGCCTTGCCCCTACCATACTTTTTAGAAATAATCTGATAAGCCTCCTCCATATAAGGGGGTCTACTATCTAGGTTATGCATATCACTTGCAATGACATGAACCAGGTCTCTCTCCAAAAAATATTGGGCTCTCTTTTTCATGAATTTATAGGTTTCACCAAAGAGCTTAGGTTTTAGAACATGAGAACTATTTACTTGCGTATAGCATCCCATATCAATCAGTTCCTGAACACGTTTTTCATTGTTTTCCAGAGCATCATAACGTTCAATATGAGCAATCACTGGTGTAATCCCTAACATCAAAATATTGCTTAATCCTTTATGAATATCGCGATAGGGTGTATTCATACTAAATTCAATCAAAGCATAACGACTGTTATTGAGAGTAGGAATGCGCTTGTTTTCTAATTTTTCTAGAACATCTGGAGTATAGTATATCTCTGCTCCGTAAGCAATGACCAAATCATCTGCCACTTCTTTAGCAATCTCACGAACCTTTAAAAAATTCGTCGCTATTTTTTCTTCTGGAGTCTCAAACATCCCTTTTCGACGATGGGAAGTTGAAACAATCATCCTAACTCCTTGATTATATGCTTCTCTTAAAAGAGCTTCACTATCTTCTATAGACTTTGGACCATCATCTACATCAAAGACAATGTGAGAGTGGATATCAATCATATCATCTTCCCTCCATCACATCTTGTATCGCACTTTTAGCAGTTGCTAAACTACTATCATCGATTTCCATCATATAGAGGTTACTACCTGGCATAGCATAAGAAGGAAGTCCCATTTGACCTGTACCTTTGAGGTCTTGGGAGTTAACCTTATAACTACCACCGCTCTCCAATTGAGCATTAATCAAATCCATCATCGTTTCGATCGGCATATTTGTTTGAAGGGAATCTTGCAAACCTTGAAGAATATCACTATAATTTTTCAAGGCTTCGGTAGAAGTTAATTTCTGAATGATTGCGACAATAACCTTTTGTTGATTACGACCACGGTCACGATCACCATCAGCCAACGAATAGCGTTCACGAACAAACCCAAGAGCTTGTTCAGAATCTAAATGAACATTCCCTATAGAATAATGCTTCCCATTTGTATGAGCAGTAAATTCTTGATCATTGTACACATCTACACCGCCTAAAAGGTCAATCAACTTCAAAAACGAAGTGAAGTTCAGGCGAACATAGTAGTTAATATCAACTCCATAAAGATTTTCCAAAGTATGAATAGAGGAGTCTACTCCATAAATACCTGCATGAGTCAACTTATCTTTTTGATTATTCCCGCCGTCAGCAATCGGAACATAAGAATCTCGAGGGGTTGTTGTCAATAGAATTTTTTTTGAATCTTGATTAACAGTCATCAAAATGTTGACATCTGAACGAGAAACTGAACTAATTGGTCCGTAAGTGTCAATACCACTCACATAGACATTGAAGGATTTGTTCTTAGAAACTTTAGGAGCAGCTACTTCTTTGGTGATATTTTTAGTGTAGATTTTCCTAATTTTTGATGCGTAATCAGGGTATTCAGATTCTATAATATTTTCAAAGACGCTATTTAAGACAATCGCTTTTGCTTCACCTGATACCAAGCTCTTATAAGCTGCAAGGTATGAGGTGCTTTGTTCAACCGTCAATTCTTTGCTCTGACTAGTTTTGATATCAGCTATCAATTTTTGAATATTATCATTATCAGTATCCGTAGGTCCTGTAACACTATCTAATTGCGTGACATTATGAACGTCACTATCTTTCAGAACAACAACACTCATTGAGTATTCTGAGTAATTTGACGTAGAATTGATATGACTAGTAAAGCCGACAAATTGTTGCAGTGCAAAAAAAGAAACTGAACTCATTAAAATAGCTAGTGTTAAAAAGAAAATTGTAAACTTTTCTGCTTTTCTATAAATGATCAAAAGCAGACTCGCTAAAGCGACCAAAATCACTACAGTTGCCGTTATGACATTCAGGTATCTAAACGCCAATATATTATGTCTAAAAATCAAGAACAGCAAAAAACCACCCAATAATACATAAATGGTTAATAAAGCTATATTAATGCTCCGCTTAACTTTACCCGAACGGGCTCTTTTTGAACGTTTATTCATAGTTTTCCCCTATATGTTGATTATCAGAATTATTATATCACAATCATGAAATAATTTCCATTTATTCCTTTTTTTATCAGCGTTTTCAATACATCTTCTAAATGCACTCCGAAGGAATAATTGTTTTTTTATAACCTGTATAGTATCTATCGCTTCCTATTTTGACATTCTCGTTTCATAGACAGAGGAATACGAATCAAAAATATAACAAACAAGGTCCCTTACGGAACCTCGCTCATCTTTATTTAACATGATTTTCTGCTTCTTTTTGAGCTTTTTCGATTGCTTTTTTGCTTTCTTGCTCCCATTTAGTCTTAGCTTCTTCAAACTGTTTGGTTGTCACAGTATCTTTTTGCAGTTTCATGTACTTGTAGTTATTGCCGTCACCCTTGATGCCGACTAGTGAATAACCTCTTGTAAATGGCGTTACTTTGGTTACAGATGCTGTTCCACCGCTTGACATAGCTGACATAATCAGAGAATTATCAATCATCCAAGCCTGTGCTTCAGCATATTTTTCATAGCGTTTGGCTACATCTTTATTTTCGCTATCTGCATCTTTGAGCATCTTGGTGTAAGTATCAAGATCCAGACTAGCAATTTTCGTTTTATCTTCCTGAGCATCTAGACCAAAGATCTTGAGGTAGAATCCATCCTCTGCATTGAAAGGATTGAGATAAGTTGACGGATCTTGGTAATCACCTACCCAGCCATCAAAGTTCAAATCATAGTCTCGATCAGCTGGTGTCGGTGCTAAGAAGGCTACGTTATTAAAATCATCTGTTGACAGTTGCTGAACATCAATGACAATGTTATCAGCACCTAAAACCGACTCAAGGGTCTGCTTAACTGAGTTCATGCCTGTCACAGCATTTTTACTTGTCTGATCAACTGCAACATCCAAGTGAATTGGGAAAGTCACACCTTGACTTGCCATTTCTTTTTTAGCTTCCGCAAATTTTGCTTGGGCTTTTTCTTTGTTGAAATAGGCATCCTGAGCATCTGCCAGGTTCATACCTGACCATTCTGTGCCATAGTTAACCAATTTAGAAGCGACTACTTCTCCAAAGGTCTTGTCTCCAACTTGGACAAATGTTGGAGGCACTAGGGTGTTACGAAGAGTCTTGCTAGCTGCTTCTTCCCCATTTGACTGAGCAGAATAGGCTGTGCGGTCCAAGGCAAAGTTCACCGCTTGGCGGAAGTTTTTGTTCAAGACAGCTGTCTCAGTTGACTTCTTCTGCTCATCTGTCGTTTTAGACGTATGGTTGTAAGCCTTACGGTTAACGTTGAAATTGAAGTACCAAGAAGTCTTATCCTGCAAGCTATAGACGATATTATCCTTATATTTTTCCTTGGTCTTGGCAAAGTTAGAACTATTTGGATAAACCCCAGCGATAGAATAAGCTCCACTTTCAAAGTTACGGATAGTCAATTCTTGGTCTGAGCCATCAAAATAAGCCAATTTTACGTGTTCAATCGATACTTTATCGTGATCGTAGTAATGCGGATTTTTCACATACTCGATCGATGATTTCGATGTGAAATCTTTTAACAAATAAGGTCCGCTGTAGAGAATGCTATCTGGAGATAGGGTCCCAAAATCTTTCCCTTTTGAGTTTAAAAACTCTTCATTTACCGGGAAAAGAATACTATTGGTTGTTTTTGAATTCCAGTAAGGCTCTGGACGTGCCAAAGTATACTCAACAGTCTGGTCGTCAATAGCTTTCACCCCAACCTTAGAGAAATCAGAATCCGCTCCTGTAATATAATCATTCAAACCCTTGATCGAGTTTTGAATCAAGTCAATGGCCTGTGATTTATTATCCACTGCGTACTTGATACCTGTCACAAAATCTTGTGCTTTGACTGGGGCGTACTCTTCACCGTCAGCCGTGAACCATTTGGCATCTTTTCTCAGTTTGTAGGTATAAGTCAGACCGTCGCTTGAAACAGACCAGTCTTCTGCCAAAGACGGAACTAAGTTCCCGTAGTTGTCATTTTCAAGCAAACCATCAACTAGGTTGGTAATGATGGCTGTATTATCAGCGTAGTAGTCTAATAAATAATTAAATGTAGTTGGGTTTCCACTAAAGGTTGATGAGTAAGTTTTTGTATCTGAACCTGATTGTCCGCAAGCAGCTAAAAGCAAAGCAGCCGCAAAGGTCAGGCCTGCGCTAAGAACACGCTTTTTTGTAGTCATCTTCTTTCTCCTTTATGTTAGTTTTTATAACATAAATTTATTTTACCAAAACAGTGGGAATTTGTAAAGTTAATTGAATTTCTAGAATGAAAGTTTATAAACTTTTGCCATAAAAAAACAAAGGATTTCTGTCTTTCATACAGTCCTCCCTTGTTTTTATACGATTTCAATTTTAAATTTTTCTGCAAAAAATGTTTATAGTAATTCCACACAGAAAGCATCCCATGGAGCTAAGATTTGTTTTTCAAAAACTTCTTGAGCCACGGTGTTTTCAATCAAGACAGATTTAACTTTTCCTTCTACGGCCAAGCCTTGCTCTTCATTGGACAAGTTGGCCACAACTAGGAAACGACGGTCGCCATCTTTACGAATATAGGCAAAGACCTTGTCAGCTGTATCAAGCAATTCAAAGTCAGCTCGAATCAGCCAGCTGTTCTCCTTACGGATTTGAACCAACTTCTGATAGGTATAGAAAATAGATTCTGGATTTGCCAGCGCTTCTTGAACGTTGATTTCTTCGTAGTTTGGATTAACTGCCAACCAAGGTTGACCTGTTGAGAAACCAGCATTTTTGCTCTCATCCCATTGCATAGGGGTACGGGCATTGTCACGACCAATGACACGGATACTGTCCATGATTTCTTCCATCGACACAGCTTTTTCAAGAGCTTCACGCGCATAGTTGAGAGATTCAATATCTTCTACTTGCTCCAGTGTCTCAAACGGATAGTTGGTCATCCCAATCTCCTCACCTTGGTAGATATAAGGTGTTCCTCTCATCAAATGAAGCAAAATCGCAAAAGCTTTGGCAGATTTTTCACGGTATTCTTGGTCATTTCCCCAGATAGAGACGATACGAGGGAGGTCATGATTGTTCCAGAAGAGGGAATTCCAACCATCCTCAACTCCTAACTCTGTCTGCCATTTGTTGAAAATCTCTTTTAACTTAGCGATATTCAGCTCTTTTTGATAATGCCATTTAGGTTGCCCTTCCTGATACTGAAGACAGATGTGTTCAAACTGGAAGACCATAGACAATTCTTGCCCTTTTGGATCAGAGTAGAGTTTGGCAATCTCTGGCGTTGCTCCCCAAGTTTCCCCTACTGTCAAGAGATTCTTATCTCCAAAGGTTGCCTGGTTCATTTCCTTAAGATAGGGGTGGAGCATAGGACCGTTATTGACTACTTTCTCATCAGGAATTTTACCAATCATATCAATGACATCCATACGGAAACCGCCAATACCTTTATCAATCCAGAAGTTCATCATCTCGTAAATTTTCTGGCGTAGTTTTTCATTTTTCCAGTTGAGATCAGGCTGTTTCTTGCTGAAAAAGTGGAGATAGTATTGACCTGACTTTTCATCGTATTCCCAGGCAGACCCACTAAAGATAGAATCAAGATCATTTGGCTCATCACGCCAGATATAGTAGTCTCTCTCAGGACTGTCAGGATTTTCACAGGCCTCGACAAACCAAGCATGTTCATCTGAGGTATGATTGACCACCAAGTCCATGATGATGCGAATATCACGCTTCTTAGCTTCTGCGATCAATTGATCCATATCCTCCATGGTCCCGAAAATAGCTGCAATCGCTTGATAATCAGCAATATCATAACCATTATCGTCCATAGGGCTGTCATAAACGGGAGAAAGCCAAATCGCTGTGATCCCTAGCTTGGCTAGATAGTCTAACTTACTAGTAATTCCTGGCAAATCGCCAATTCCATCTCCGTTGCTGTCCATAAAACTCTTGGGATAAACTTGATAGACTACGGCATTGTGCCACCATTTTTCTTGCATCTTCTTACCTCATTATTTTAATAATCTAAAGTCTATGATAGCGCTTTTGGGAATTTTGTGCAAGCGTTTGCCTAATCTTTTTGATTCCTTTTTTAACTCCATAGTTTCCTAACTTCCAATTTTTTATTATAATAGAGGTCAGAGGTAAAAAAATGAAAAAACAAGCTTTTAGTTCTGAACAATATTTGAATCTACAGCGCGACCACATCTTGGAGCGCATTAACCAATTTGACGGCAAGCTCTACTTGGAGTTTGGTGGCAAAATGTTAGAAGATTTCCACGCTGCTCGTGTCCTTCCTGGTTATGAGCCTGACAACAAAATCAAGCTCTTACAAGAATTGAAAGAGCAGGTTGAGGTTGTGATTGCTATTAATGCAAGTAATATCGAGCATTCCAAAGCACGTGGTGACTTGGGCATTTCTTATGACCAAGAAGTTCTTCGCTTGATTGACAAATTCAATGAACTGGGAATTTTTGTCGGCTCAGTGGTCATCACACAGTACGCTGGCCAACCCGCTGCAGATGCCTTCCGCAACCAACTTGAGAAAAACGGAATTGATTCTTATCTTCACTATCCAATCAAAGGATATCCGACAGATATGGACCACATCATTTCTCCAGAAGGCATGGGGAAAAATGACTACATCAAAACCAGTCGCAACTTGATTGTCGTAACCGCTCCTGGACCTGGTTCTGGAAAATTGGCAACTTGTATGTCAAACATGTACCACGACCAAATCAATGGTATCAAGTCTGGTTACGCTAAATTTGAAACCTTCCCAGTTTGGAATCTTCCTCTTCATCACCCAGTAAATTTGGCCTACGAGGCTGCAACCGCAGACCTTGATGATGTCAACATGATTGACCCCTTCCATCTCCAAACCTATGAAGAAACCACTGTCAACTACAACCGTGATATCGAAATCTTCCCTGTGCTTAAGCGTATGTTGGAACGTATCCTAGGTGAATCTCCATACGCTTCACCAACAGACATGGGTGTCAATATGGTTGGTTTCGCTATAACAGATAATGAGGCTGCTATCGAAGCTTCTAAGCAAGAAATCATCCGCCGCTACTATCAAACTGTTCTTGATTTTAAAGCCGAAAAAGTTGGTGAAGCAGCTGTCAAGAAAATTGAGTTGCTCATGAACGACCTGGGTATCACACCTGCAGACCGCAAGGTTGCAGTTATCGCCCGTCAAAAAGCAGAAGAAACTAGCGGACCAGCCCTAGCCCTTGAATTGCCAAATGGGGAAATCGTCACAGGTAAAAACTCAGAACTCTTTGGCCCTACAGCCGCTGCTCTTATCAACGCTATCAAGAAATCAGCTGATATTGCTAAAGAAGTGAAACTAATCGAACCTGAAGTTGTTAAGCCAATCCAAGGTCTTAAAATCGATCATCTCGGCAGTCGCAATCCGCGTCTTCATTCAAATGAAATCCTGATTGCACTTGCTATCACAGCTACAGAAAATCCTGATGCTGCTCGTGCTATGGAAGAGCTTGGCAACCTCAAAGGAAGCGAAGCCCACTCAACCATCATCTTGACAGATGAAGACAAGAACGTCCTTCGTAAACTGGGTATCAACGTAACCTTTGACCCTTACTACCAATACGATCGCTTGTATCGTAAATAAAGATTTGAACCTCTCCACTCTCGGAGAGGTTTTCTCTCTGTCTCAGGAGCCAGCTTTGTGTTATAATGAAAGAAGAAAACTGAAAGGATTTACCATGTCAAAAGAAGTTATTGTTGAAAGTTTTGAACTTGACCACACCATTGTTAAAGCACCCTATGTTCGCTTGATTGGGGAAGAAACAGGGCCAAAGGGAGACGTTATCTCCAACTTTGATATTCGCTTGGTGCAACCAAACGAAGACTCTATCCCTACCGCTGGCTTGCACACTATTGAGCACCTCTTGGCCAAACTCATCCGTACCCGAATTGACGGCATGATTGACTGTTCACCATTTGGTTGCCGTACAGGCTTCCACATGATTATGTGGGGGCGCCACACCAGTGCTGAAATCGCGGCTGTTATCAAGGATTCGCTCAAGGAAATCGCTGAGACTACTACTTGGGAAGACGTCCCTGGAACAACCATCGAATCTTGCGGCAACTACAAGGATCACAGCCTCTTTTCTGCTAAAGAATGGGCAAAACTCATCCTTGAACAAGGGATTTCAGACGATGCCTTTGAACGCCATGTCATCTAAACACAAAAAAGGAACCAGTTTTTTTCAGCTGGTTCCTTTTTTTATTTTCAAAATCTTGATTTAGGCTTTTTCACGAATGACCAAAACACCATCTTCCATGTCAGCTTCTAGGTGTTTAGCATCAAGGTTATCCAAGTGGAAGTCTGTGACTTTGTCACGGATTTGTTGTTCAACCACACGACGGAGTGGACGGACACCCATGACTTCATCGTAGCCTTCCTCAGTCATGTATTCTTTAGCAGCTTCGCTCACTGCCAAGTCAATGTCTTTCTTAGAAAGCGTCTTGTTAACTTCAACCAACATAAGGTCCACAATCTTAGAAAGGTCTTCCTTAGTCAAGTGTGAGAACTCAATGACTGCGTTAAAGCGGTTGAGGAATTCTGGACGGAAGAATGGTTTCAAACGGTCCATCAATTCTGGCTTGTCCGCATCTTCTGTCAAGTTGGCTTCATAGCCAAATCCAGCATTTGAGGTCGCAATAATGACAGTGTTCTTGAAGTTTACTGTATTTCCTTGACCATCTGTCAAACGACCATCATCTAGAACTTGGAGGAGAAGGGTAATGACTTGAGGGTCAGCCTTTTCAATTTCATCCAAGAGAATGATAGAGTATGGATTGCGACGAACACGTTCTGTTAAGGTATTGCTATTGTCATCATAACCCACATAACCAGCTGTTGTACCGATTAGCTTAGAAACGGCTGTGCGGTCACTGTATTCAGACATATCCAAACGGATGATCGCATCCTTGGTTCCAAACATATCAAGCGCCAATTGCTTAGCAAGCTCTGTCTTACCAACACCAGTAGGACCTACAAAGAGGAAGCTACCGATTGGACGGTTACCTTCATCAAAACCAGCACGGTTACGACGGATAGCTTTTGCTACTGCTTCAACGGCCTTATCTTGACCGATTACCTTATCTTGCAAACGATGACCCATATCTTTCAAACGTTCGATGTCCGTAGCCCCCATTTGAGATACTGGAATACCCGTCATACGTTCTACAGATTCAGCCACATCGTTGACACTTGCAGTCACTTTCATATCTTCTGTATGGTTTTCGATTTTCTTTTCCAATTCTGCAATGCGTGTTTTATAGTTTAGAGCTGCTTCAAAATCTTCTGCCTCAACTGCTTTTTCTTGCTTGTCTTTTTCTGCCTCAATTTCACGTTCAACAGCATGAACATCTGTTACTGGATGCTGAGCTGCCAAGTGAGCCGCCGTAACATCGACAAGATCGATAGCCTTATCTGGCAAGCTACGTTGTGGAATATATTGAACAGAGTAATCAACGGCAGCTTTTAAGACTTCATCTGGCAAAATAACATTGTGGTGTTGTTGATAAAGATCTCGAATACCTTGAAGAATCTTGAAAGTATCTTCAGCAGATGGAGCATTAACCTTCACTTCGTTGAAACGACGAGCAAGGGCTGCATTTTTCAAGATAGTATTACGGTATTCATCTTGAGTAGTTGCGCCAATCACTGTCAATTCTCCACGTGAAAGAGCTGGTTTCAAGATATCAGCAAGACCTTTAGACCCTTGACCATCACCTGTGCTACCAGCACCAAGAATTTGGTGAATTTCATCAAAGAAGAGGATAATATTTCCCGCTTCTTTGACCTCATTGACTAAGTTTTGAACGTTTTCTTCAAAACTACCGCGGTATTGAGTCCCAGCCTCAAGACCAGAGATATCGATGGAAATAATTTCCTTGTTCTTAATAGCAGCTGGAACATCACCGTTCACAATGGCTTGTGCCAAACCTTCGACAACTGCTGTCTTACCAACACCTGCGTCTCCAACCAAAACAGGATTGTTCTTAGTACGGCGTGAGAGGATTTCAGATGTCTCTTGAATTTCCTTGTTTCGTCCGATGACTGGATCTAGCTTGCCCTCACGCGCTTCTGCTGTCAAGTTTCGACCCAGTTTAGCAAGGACACCGTCTTGTTTCATACCTGATGTCTGTTGTGGCATTTGTCCATCAGTTTCTGCATTTCCTGGCAATTGACCAGTTGCACGATAGTGAGCAAATTCCTCAGGTGTCACTTCACGTCCATTAATCAAGTAACGACGATTTTCAGAACTATATCCTCGCATACCACCCATCAATTGGTTAAATAAATCATCCATGTTGTTAAAATTATTAAAGTTGTTATTCATATTCTTTACCTCTTTTTATTATTTATTATTACTGATATTGACTATCTTTGACCTTTGTTTTAAAAAATTTAGACTAGCTAAATCGCTACTCTACGTACTATTTCTGGTTTTTCTTTTTCAAGCAGGAGTAGACTATCTTTACTTCTGAAGATTTCTAGATTAAACATAGACCCCACCTCTTTCTATTTTACTTTAAATAAGTGTTCTAGTAAGGTTTTCATTTACCTTACGTTTATAATATACTACATTAGTCAGAAAAGGTCAAGAGATTTGACTTTAATTGACCAATAAATTTTACAAAAAGAAGAACTAGCTTTTAACTAGTCCTTCTTTGTATTATTTTATATAATCTTAGCTCAACGCATCCAAGGCATCATCCATTGAAAGAACTTCGTGGAATACACGTTGTGTCAATTCAGTTTTTTGTTCTGGAGTGAGGTATTTAGTGTTTACACAGTATCCAGAGATACGTACGATAACGTCTTCTCCTGACATGATTTTTTCGTAAACATCGTTCAAGTCCATAACGTTCAAGTTAACGTGTTGTCCACCGTTTTCGAAGTAACCATCAAGGATTGTTACCAAGTTATCAACTTGTTCGTCACGAGTCTTACCAAGAGCGCGAGGTGATACTTGTGTAGTCAATGAGATACCATCAGCTGCATAACTAAAGTCAAGGCTAGAAAGTGAGTTCAAGTTTTGCAACCATCCACCTTTAGCTTTATTAGATGGGTTAGCACCTGGTGAGAAGAATTCAAGTTTAGACAAGTTCACAGAACCATCTTCGTTGAGGTATACACCTTTGTGAACTGGTGAGTTACCAGTTTGTTTAGAGTAAGCAACGTTAGATGTGATTGTCAAAAGTGATACTGTAGCTTCTGCGTCTTTGTAAAGTTTGTGGCTACGTAGACGAGTTGTGTAAGCTTCGATCAACCATTCTGCCAATTCGTTTGAACGTGGGTCGTCTTCACCCCAACGTGGGTATTCACCGATTGTTTCGTAATCGTAGATGTAGCCATTTTCATCACGGATTGGTTTAACTGTAGCGTATTTGATAGCTGACAATGTATCAACAGTGTTGGCAAATCCACAGATACCGAATCCCATGTTCGCACGTTGTTTAGTTGGCAAGAAGGCCATTTGAACAGCTTCGTAGTTGTACTTATCAGTCATGTAGTGGATGATATTCAAAGCATCTACGTAAGTGTCAGTCAACCAGTCAAGAGATTTTTCAAAGTTAGCTTTAACTGATTCAAATTCAAGAACTTCGTCACGGATTGGTTCGATGTCAAATACTTTGTAGTCTTTGTGAACATCGTCGTAACCACCGTTCAAACCAGTAAGAAGGGCTTTCAATACGTTTACACGCGCACCGAAGTACTGGATATTGTGGCGTTGTTCTTCATTTTCTGGGTCAAGTGGAGACACACAGCATGAGATACAGCTCATTTCACCATATCCATCTTTAGCCATTGTTGTAACACCTTCGTATTGGATAGAAGAGTGTTTGTGGCTCATGTGCATACAGTAGCGACGGAAGTTGTATGGTAATTTGTCAGTCCAAAGAACTGTCAAGTTTGGTTCTGGAGAGTTACCGATGTTGTCAAGAGTGTTCAAGAAACGGTAGTCCATCTTAGTAACACGGTGACGACCGTCGTTACCCATACCAGCCATAGAAGTTGTGATGAAAGTTGGGTCACCTGAGTACAATTGGTCATAAGCTTTAGTACGAGCAAATTTAACTGTACGAAGTTTCATAACGAAATCATCAACGAATTCTTGGATTTCTGATTCAGTAAATGTACCACGAGCAAGGTCACGTTCTGCAAAGATGTCCAATACAATTGGTACACGTCCTAGAGATGTAGCAGCACCGTTGATAACACGGCAGACAGCCATGAAGGCGATGTTAACCCATTGGATAGCTTCTTTAACGTTCATAGCTGGTTTGCGAACGTCAACTCCGTAAAGGTCACCCAAGCGAACAACTTGTTGCAACGCTTGGTATTGAAGGTTGATTTCTTCACGAAGACGGATTGTTTCTTCATCGATTTCTTCGATAGCATTCCAGTCGTTTACTTTTTCTTGCATCAAGTAGTCTGCACCGTAAAGAGCAAGACGTGCGTAAACACCGATGATACGTCCGCGTGAGTATGCATCTGGAAGACCAGTTACAGTGTGTGCGTGACGAGCACGACGGATGTTTGAAGTATAGGCACGGAAGATACCGTCGTTAACTGTTGTTACGTATTTGGTAAAGATTTCGTGAACAGCTGGGTCTGGTTCGTATCCATTTTCTTTCAAAGTAGTTTCAGCCATACGGATACCACCTTTTGGCATGAAGTTCAATTTGAAGAGTTCATCATTTTGGATACCATAAATCACTTCATTTTCTTTATCGATAAATCCTGCTGGGATATCAGCGATAGATGTTGGACGAGTGTCCATTGGGAAACGAGTTTCTTCGTAGTGAGCCTTAGTTTCTTCTACAATTTTTTTGATGTGAAGTGAACGTTCTGTTGGTCCTGCAAGGAAGCTTTCGTCTCCATCGTAAGGTGTGTAGTTAGCTTGTACGAAGCGTGATACACTTGCTTTTTCTTTCCAATCTACGCCTTTGAAGCCTTCCCAAGCTTTGTCAAAAATATCTTGTGCTTCAACAACTGTCTTAACAACCATGTTAATGTCCTCTTTTTTCTTTCTAGTAACAACCATCTGTTACATTCATGAGACAAGTATACCATACAGTAATCGTTTTCAACAAGTGGAAAATCCCTTTTTTTACACTTTCTTTTCTAAAACAGCCTATATTTTGTTCCAAACTGTATTATATTTTTGAAAAAACTAAGTCCTTTTTCCTTTTTTTCAGAAAAAAGGGTATAATGAAAGAAAATAAACAGTAATACTCAATGAAAATCAAAAAGCAAACTAGGAAGCTAGCCACAGACTGCTCAAAGCACTGCTTTGAGGTTGTAAATAAGACTGACGGAGTCAGTAACATATACCTACGGTAAGGCGAAGCTGACATAGTTTGAAGAGATTTTCGAAGAGTATAAAAAGGTGCTAGGCATGTTGATTTTCCCCTTATTAAATGATTTGTCAAGAAAAATCATCCATATTGACATGGATGCCTTTTTTGCTGCAGTGGAAATCAGGGATAATCCTAAACTCAGAGGAAAACCTGTCATTATCGGAAGCGACCCTCGGCAAACAGGTGGGCGTGGTGTCGTTTCCACTTGTAGCTATGAGGCGCGAGCTTTTGGTGTCCATTCAGCCATGAGTTCTAAAGAAGCCTACGAGCGTTGCCCCCAGGCCGTCTTTATCTCAGGGAATTATGAAAAATACAAGTCTGTGGGATTCCAGATTCGAACTATTTTTAAGCGCTATACAGATTTGATTGAGCCTATGAGTATTGACGAAGCCTATTTGGATGTAACAGAAAATAAACTCGGCATCAAGTCGGCAGTCAAAATTGCTCGTCTCATTCAAGAGGATATCTGGCAAGAACTCCATCTAACTGCTTCTGCTGGTATTTCCTACAACAAGTTCTTAGCTAAAATGGCTAGTGATTATCAAAAACCACATGGTCTGACAGTGATTCTACCTGACCAGGCTGAGGACTTTCTAAAACAAATGGATATTTCCAAATTTCATGGAGTAGGAAAAAAGACAGTGGAAAGACTTCATCAAATGGGTGTTTTTACCGGCGCTGATCTACTTGAAGTTCCTGAAGTGACCCTAATAGACCGTTTTGGAAGACTGGGTTATGACCTTTATCGAAAGGCTCGTGGCATCCACAATTCCCCAGTCAAATCCAATCGTATCCGTAAATCAATCGGGAAAGAGAAAACATATGGAAAGATTCTCCGTGCCGAGGAGGACATCAAAAAAGAGCTGACTCTCCTATCAGAAAGAGTCGCTCTCAATCTCAATCAGCAAGAAAAAGCTGGAAGAATTGTCATTTTGAAAATCCGCTACGAAGACTTTTCAACTCTCACTAAACGAAAAAGTATTGTTCAAAAAACACAGGATGCTAGTCAGATAAGTCAAATAGCCCTGCAACTCTATGAAGAATTAAGCGAGAAAGAAAGAGGTATCCGCCTGCTGGGGATTACCGTGACTGGATTTTAAAAGCTTGAAGAGTTGACCCTTCAAGGTTTTTCTTATACAAATAAACGGACAAAGCTATACAGTAGCAAGACGCTACCGAGTACAATACGGTATTTACCGAAAAGGGTAAAGTCGTGTTTTTTCACATAGCTTGTCAAGAAACGAATAGCGACCATGCTAACTGCAAAGGCTACTCCCATCGCAACCAAGAGCAAGAATAATTGCCCAAAGCTCAAGAGCTGTCCTGCTTTCACAAATTTGAAAATCTTTAAGGCACTAGCTCCAAACATAACTGGAATTCCAAGATAGAAGGTAAATTCTGTCACAACAGAACGACTGGTTCCATTTAACAAACCACCGACGATCGTTGCCCCAGAACGACTAGTACCTGGTAAAAGAGCCAGAACTTGGAAGAGCCCAATATATAAAGCCGTTGTATAAGGAAGCTTGTCCAGTTCAGTCACACTTGGCTCAATAGCGCGCACTTTATTACGTTTTTCCAAATAGATGAAGGCGACCCCGTAGATGATTAGCATGAGAGCAACTGAAACCATATTATGGAAGTGAGTATCAAACCAATCATCAAACTTAAACACTGCAAGCAAAGGTAAAGTAGCTACAAGAACTTTAGACCACAATTGCCAAGTTCGACGAACTTCCTGCTTGTCTTTACCCGGTTGAAAGGGATTGAGCTTATTAAAGTAAATCACCATAACCGCCAAAATCGCACCAAGCTGAATCACGACATTAAACATGGACATAAAGACTTCATTTTGATTTTGGTATTGGATAAATTCCTCTGCTAAAATCAAGTGACCTGTACTTGAAATCGGCAGCCATTCCGTAATTCCTTCAACAATACCGAAGAAGATAGATTTTAAAATTTCAATAAGATACATAGATTACTCCTTTTTCTATCTTCCATTATAGCATATTTTTTTAGTCTGTGACAGTTCTCTTTAAAAGGCACCAATACTGCCACCGCCTCCACCTCCGGAGAAGCCACCGCCAGAACTTCCATTTCCAGAAGATACGGAATAGGTACTTGCTGTGTTTGCGATGCTGGCATAATGGCTCATTTGCGCGCTTGAATGATAAAACATACCGTGCCAGCCATAAGCTACATAGAGATTGATATCTGGATTTCCCACTTTAATCTGATGAACCTTCATCAAATGACTGACCTTGTCCGCATAGCCAAATAAGGTCGCATAGACCAAAAGGCGATTCCAGACCACAATACTTTCCAATTCAGCCTGATCCAATCTTGCAATCTCACGCAACATATTTTCAAAACTGGTCCAGAGATAGTAGACTTCTGCCCCTGCTTCATTCAGGACACCATCACGATTATCTAGTCGAAGCTTCCAATAATAGAAAACAGCCAAAACCAAACCTAGAAAACCAAGTATTGGCAAGGGGATGTAAAGATAGCCATAAACATCCAAACTGTACAAGAACAAGCCAAATCCGATAAATAGGGGCAGGATAGTCAAAGCACCCATACCCACTTGCAAGGCCTTTTCCCCACCAGTTAAAGGACGGTAGTAATCCGGAAGCCCCCAGAAGGTAACTCTATTTCTCACTCCTTCTTGCATCTCTTTCAATACTTCTTCAAAAGAAGATTTGAGCTGACGCCCCTTTGCTTGAATCCGTTTTTCATCAGAGACTTTTGCTCTACGATAAAGGCTATCAGATACCTTGTAATCCGCAAACAAATTGGAAAGAGTTTCTTCTTTTTTGCCTGAAAAAGCCAGATCTAGACAGTCTTTCTCAAAGTCTGACAAACCATCTTCTTTTACTAGCCTCAAACCAACTGCATCTCCTTCTGAAATAATAGAGACATTTCCACGGTCTATCACATCTAACAAGGTAGCTTGAATAAGTTGGTCAAAGGTGAATTTTCCTGCTCCCTTGACCAAGGGACTCACTTCCTCCAAGGAGGTCGAGTAGACAGCCTCTGATAAAACCATAGGCTCTAATTCCATTGGTGGTTCATAGATACGATGATTTTTGACATATTTGACCGAAGGAGTGGTCTTTCTTCTATAAATAAAATAAAAGCAAATACTCAATAACAAGGAGATAGAAAGTAGCGAAGGGAAGACCCAAGTAACGAGTTGTTTACTTTGCTCTTTTTCTTTAACAATCGAGTCTTCTATCTTATTAAACTCTTCTAAACGATTCCCTTTCAATCCCTGATCCCTAGCGCTAGCAAAATCGGTCCGAGGCCAATAGGCATGTAACTCAACTCCACGTTTAGCCGGAAGATTGTCTAAACGGATGGTATAATCAAGGTTACTCTTTTCAACCGTTCCCTCTCTAAAAAGTTTCCCTGTATGGAAAAAGAGTTTTTCAGCCCCCTTGTCTCCCCTTACATGAAATTCAAACTTCCTAATAGCCCCTGAACTATCTGTCAGAGGTTGCCAATTTAATTCAGCGATATCATCATAAAGGAAAAGCAAATTCTTTAAGTTCCAGATAAGGTCAACTTCAACTGTGTCGCCTTCCTGGCCTGGATTATAGACTTTAACAGTATAACCATCTGCTCCTTCTATCACTTCGCTAGTAACATCTGCTAGTTCAGCACCATTTTTCGCAGCCTGAACCTTTGGATGAGAATCAATGTCAAATCCGCTAGGCATCTTGCCAGCACGTCCAAGTCCCACGATTTGCCCCTTAAAGTCCTCCTCAAACTGATAAACTATCTTTTGTCTAAATTCTGCCGTATTGTCTGCATGAATATACAAATCCCCTTGGTAAGAGTTTATCTTGAAATCAATGGCAAAAACAGAGAATGGCAGAAGGCAAAACAAGCCTAACACCAATAAGAAAAAAGTTTTTTTCATCAACTAAGCCCCCTTTTTATCTTTGCTATCATTATATCATTTTTTCATAAGTAAGGGCTTACCTATATTGAAAAATAGAGTTTTTTTCGATAAAATAGGAGACAGTTATTTTTTAATAGATTAGAAATAGGAGAAATCATGAGAAAAATATACTTATCTATTTTCACAAGTCTCTTGCTGATGCTAGGACTTGTCAATGTTGCTCAAGCTGATGAATATTTACGCATCGGGATGGAAGCAGCATATGCCCCCTTTAACTGGACTCAGGATGATGATAGCAATGGAGCTGTCAAAATCGATGGGACTAACCAGTATGCCAATGGATACGATGTTCAAATCGCCAAGAAAATCGCTAAGGACTTAGGTAAAGAGCCTTTGGTTGTTAAAACCAAGTGGGAAGGTCTAGTCCCTGCCCTTACTTCTGGTAAGATTGACATGATTATCGCAGGTATGAGTCCAACTGCTGAACGCAAACAAGAAATTGCCTTTTCAAACAGTTACTACACTAGCGAACCAGTTTTGCTTGTCAAAAAAGATTCTGCCTACGCAAGTGCTAAATCTTTGGATGACTTTAACAGTGCGAAAATCACTTCTCAACAAGGTGTCTACCTTTATGACTTGATTGCACAAATCCCAGGTGCTAAAAAAGAAACAGCCATGGGAGACTTCGCTCAAATGCGCCAAGCTCTTGAGGCCGGTGTCATCGATGCTTATGTTTCTGAACGCCCAGAAGCACTGACTGCCGAAGCTGCTAACTCTAAGTTTAAAATGGTTCAAGTAGAACCAGGTTTCAAAACTGGGGAAGAAGATACAGCTATCGCCATCGGACTTCGTAAAGATGACAATCGTATTAGCCAAATCAATGCCAGCATTGAAACCATTTCAAAAGATGACCAAGTTGCCTTGATGGATCGTATGATCAAGGAACAGCCTGCCGAAGCTACAACAACTGAAGAGACTAGCAGTAGTTTCTTTAGTCAAGTTGCTAAAATCCTTTCTGAAAACTGGCAACAACTCTTGCGTGGTGCTGGTATCACCCTTTTAATCTCTATCGTGGGAACCATCACAGGTCTCATTATTGGACTTGCCATTGGTGTCTTCCGTACTGCTCCTCTATCTGAGAATAAAGCCATTTATGGCTTACAAAAACTAGTCGGCTGGATCCTCAATGTCTACATTGAAATTTTCCGTGGTACACCAATGATTGTTCAATCGATGGTTATCTACTATGGAACTGCCCAAGCTTTCGGTATCAACCTTGACCGTACACTAGCTGCTATCTTCATCGTTTCGATCAACACCGGTGCCTACATGACTGAAATCGTCCGTGGTGGTATCCTAGCAGTTGACAAGGGACAATTTGAAGCCGCTACTGCTCTTGGTATGACTCATAACCAAACCATGCGTAAGATTGTCCTACCTCAAGTAGTCCGTAACATCCTGCCAGCAACTGGTAATGAATTTGTCATCAATATCAAAGATACATCTGTATTGAACGTTATCTCTGTTGTTGAACTTTATTTCTCAGGAAATACCGTGGCGACGCAAACCTATCAATACTTCCAGACATTTACAATCATCGCAGTGATTTACTTTGTCCTCACCTTCACCGTAACACGTATCCTACGCTTCATCGAGCGCCGAATGGACATGGATACCTATACTACAGGTGCTAACCAAATGCAAACGGAGGATTTGAAATAATGACACAAGCAATCCTTGAAATTAAACACCTCAAAAAATCCTATGGACAAAACGAAGTGCTAAAAGATATTTCTCTCACTGTCCACAAGGGAGAGGTCATCTCTATCATCGGAAGCTCTGGAAGCGGGAAATCAACCTTCCTACGCTCCATTAACCTACTTGAAACACCAACTGATGGTCAAATCCTTTATCATGGACAAAACGTCCTCGAAAAAGGCTATGACCTCACTCAATACCGTGAAAAGCTGGGAATGGTTTTCCAATCCTTTAACCTCTTTGAAAATCTCAACGTGCTTGAAAATACAATCGTCGCTCAGACAACTGTCCTTAAACGCGAACGTGCAGAAGCTGAAAAGATTGCCAAAGAAAACCTAGAAAAAGTCGGCATGGGAGAACGCTATTGGCAAGCCAAGCCAAAACAACTCTCAGGTGGTCAAAAACAACGTGTGGCCATCGCTCGTGCCCTTTCAATGAATCCTGACGCTATTCTCTTTGATGAACCAACATCAGCTCTCGATCCAGAAATGGTTGGAGAAGTCCTCAAAATCATGCAGGATTTAGCTCAGGAAGGCTTGACTATGATTGTTGTAACCCACGAGATGGAATTTGCCCGTGATGTCTCTCACCGTGTTATCTTTATGGATAAGGGCGTGATTGCTGAAGAAGGCAAACCAGAAGACCTCTTCACCAATCCTAAAGAAGAGCGTACAAAAGAATTCCTTCAACGTTATCTCAAATAAAAAGAAAAGGCTGCATCAACCGTGCAGTCTTTTTACTGTCCTCATACTCTTCGAAAATCAAATTCAAACCACGTCAGCGTCACCTTGCCGTACTCAAGTACAGCCTACGGCTAGCTTCCTAGCTTGCTCTTTGATTTTCATTGAGTATCAAAATGAAAAGGCAGACCTTATTCAAGAATCCGCCATTATCCAAAGATTAATCTTCAAATTTTTCATGATTTTTTTCATAGAAATCAATTAAACCTAGAGCTGTTTCAAATGAAATATTTTTTACTTTTGCACGACCCTGCGCTAGAGCAATGATAGACATTTCACGCGCATTCGTTTCTTTAGAGATACGGTAGCCTGTGATCTTCTTATCACGAACCCAGCCAACAACTGATTCTACTTTTTCAAAGTTTGACTTAGCCATGTCCTTCTCCTATTTTCTTCTTTACGATATTTAATTGTATACGTTTTTATGACTTTTGTCAATAAAAAAACATATATTCAATAAAATTAATGATTTATTTTTCTATTACTATCTTATTAAAGCCGATAATATATAGGTTTTCCCTTGCTATAAACCATTAGTAAATACCTTTAAAATAATTGTATTATTAACTCTTTTGTTTGTAAAATTATTCATACTTTGCAAATAGCAATTCTTGATAGATTAGACAGGTTTTATACTCAACTTTATTCTATTTACCTAACTTTAAAATAATATTTCTAATAGCAGAAGACTTGCTCTCCACACTATTACTAACTATTATTTCTCTTCTCCTTCTTTGATATTCTTCCTGCCTTTATAAGCACCTTTCACTTGCTCAACTGGTACTATTTATTTACTTTATCAATATTCCTTTTTATTTCTTCAAACCTATAAAAAGATGAGTAGTTAGGAAACAATAGTATCCTATCTTCCAATATTTTCCACTGTTTTTATCTTCTTAGTATCTTATCACTCTTCTCAGTTAACTCAGTATAAGGCTTCTCATTAGTATTGATTATTTTTTCTAATTCCTATTATATTTAGCCAATTTTTAGATTAGACATATATAAAATAGTGTATTCTAAAAATACTCCTTATATATAACAAGTAATTTTACTACCTTACTATAAACCGAATCAAAAAATAATAGGTACTATAATGAATTGTGATAGAAATAGCGTAATCGATTTCCTAAGTCCATAGGAATCGCCCCCTTTCTTCACCCTCATTATAGCACCTATACATCTGTTGTGCAAATAATATGATATTTTTTTATTAGTCCTCAGACAAGCATATTATAGAGCGTTTCATTACCATTTAAGTTAATATAAGATGGATCAAACCCTTCCATTCGACGAATCAAACCTGCATAATCATGCTTATCTGCCAAGGCAATCCCGATCAATACGGGCCCTGTCCCCTTGCTAGCTCGCTTAATATACTCAAATCGTGTGATATCATCATTTGGCCCCAGGATATCATTTACAAACTCACGCAAAGCCCCTGGACGCTGTGGAAAATTGACCACAAAGTAATGCTTAATCCCATCATAAATCAAGGCACGCTCTTCCATTTCTGGCATACGGTTGATATCATTATTTCCTCCAGAAATGATACAACAAATGGTTTTCCCCTTGATATATTCAGCCAACACCTCTAGAGAGGCGATACTAGCCGCTCCAGCAGGTTCTGCGACAATCCCTTGCTTAGAGTAGAGATCAATCAATGTTTCAGAAATCAATCCCTCATCGACACCTACCAAAGTTTGAACATGTTGACGAGTTGCCTCATAGGTCAACTGACCTACCTTTTGCACAGCAATCCCATCCGCAAATTTGTCAATTTCTTTTAGTTTGACAGGTCCACCAGCTTCAAAGGCAGCCTTCATAGAACGCGCTCCATTAGCCTCTACTCCGATGACTTCAATTTCTGGACTTGTTTCCTTGATATAGGTAGAAACCCCAGCAATGAGACCACCACCTCCAACAGGAACTAAGACAGCATCAAAATCAATCGACTCTTTTCGAGCTTCTTCTAAAATCTCATAAGCGACGGTTCCTTGACCTGCTTGAACATGGGCATCATCAAAGGGATCAATAAAGGTACGATTTTCTGAGACTGTAAATTCTTGAGCTGCCTTAGCAGAAGCATCAAAGGTATCCCCAACTAGTTTAATGGTTACAAAATCCCCACCAAAAAAGCGAACTTGACCAATCTTTTGTTGCGGAGTAGTAATTGGCATAAAAATAGTAGCAGGAATTTTCATCTCATTACAAGTATAGGCAACTCCCTGCGCATGATTTCCCGCAGAAGCGCAGACTACCCCACGCTCACGTTCTTCCTTGCTGAGCTGGGAAATGGCATAATAGGCACCGCGAATTTTAAAAGAACGAACACGTTGGGCATTTTCCTTTTTCAAATAAATCTTAGCACCATACTTCTCCGATAAATAATGGTCATAATCCAGTGGGGTATTCACGACCACACCGTTCAAGACTTTATGAGCCTTGATGATATCTTTTGAACTTAACATCATTTTCTCCTAGACTATTCATATTATCACAATCCATCCTCTCAAACAAAGATGAATTGATTATAAAAGCGAGTTAGTCCCCCAACTCGCCTTCACCTTAATTTCTATCAATTAGTTGTAGATTTTGAATGCATCATCGTCGTTTTTACCAACGAATGGCATTGCTTTACGCAATTCTGCACCAACTTTTTCAATTTCAAGGTTAGCTGCTTGTTCACGGTAAGCAGTCAATTTTGGACGTCCAGCTTTATAGTCATTTACAAAGTCATTTGCAAATTTACCATTTTGGATATCTGCCAAGACAGCTTTCATATTTTCTTTAACTTGTTCAGTAATCACACGTGGACCTGATACATAGTCACCGTACTCAGCAGTATTTGAAATTGATTGACGCATTTTCTTGAATCCACCTTCGTAGATCAAGTCAACGATCAATTTCATTTCGTGAAGAACTTCAAAGTAAGCCAATTCTGGAGCGTAACCTGCTTCTGTCAAGACTTCGAAACCTGCTTCGATAAGGGCAGTCAAACCACCACAAAGTACAGCTTGCTCACCAAACAAATCTTCTTCAGTTTCTTCTTTGTAAGTTGTTTCAAGAAGACCTACACGCGCTGCTCCAACACCTTTACACCAGTCCATAGCAATGTTTTTAGCATTTCCTGTTGCATCTTGATATACTGCGTAAAGAGCTGGAACACCAAATCCTTCTTCATAAGTACGGCGTACCAAGTGTCCTGGTCCTTTAGGAGCACACATGAAGACATCTACATCTGCAGGAACTTTGATAAATTCAAAGTGAATGTTGAAACCATGGGCAAATCCAACTGCATTTCCAGCTTCCAAGTTTGGAGCGATTTCTGCTTCGTACAATTCTTGTTGGATTTCGTCTGGTGCCAAAATCATGATAACGTCAGCTAATTTAGTTGCTTCTGCTACTGTATAAGTGTCAAATCCATCTTCTTTTGCTTTGTCAAAAGATTTACCTGGACGTACACCGATGATGACATCGCGACCTGAATCACGCAAGTTTTGAGCATGCGCATGTCCTTGTGAACCATAACCGATAACGGCAATTTTTTTACCGTCAAGTGCTGCTACTTTAACATCTTTTTCGTATTCCATTTGAACTGCCATAGTTTTCTCTCTTTTCTATTTTTTATTGCCTGTTAGGCTGGGTTAACAAATTTAAGTTATTTTTTACTTAATGAAAATCAAAGAGCAAATTAGGAAGCTAGCCGCAGGCTGCTCAAAGCACTGCTTTGAGGTTGTAAATAAGACTGACGGAGTCAGTAACATATACCTACGGCAAGGCAAAGCTGACGCGATTTGAATTTGATTTTCGAAGAGTATTAATCGCGGGTAAATCCAGTTGCACCCGTTCTAGCAATATTACGAATACCGTATGGTCGAATGACTCGCAACAGGGCTTCGCTCTTTTCTGCATTTCCTGTCATCTGAATGGTAATCGTGCTTGGCGCTACATCCACCACCGTTGCACGGAAAGGTTGAATAATGGCTAGAATTTCAGCACGCTTCTCTGCTGGCGCTGACATCTTAACCAAAATCACCTCGCGCTCCAAATGAGGCTTGTCTGTAATATCTCGAATGCGAATCACATCAATCTGACGATTCAGTTGCTTGATGATTTGCTCCACTTCATCATGTGAAGCTACATCAATGATTATGGTGATGCGCGATACATTCGGATCTTCTGTTGCTCCAACAGAGATACTTTCGATATTGACCTGACGACGAGACAGGACACCAGTAAAGCGATTGAGGACTCCTGAACGATTTTGTAGTTTTGCTGTTAACATTCTACGCATGGAACTTCACCCCCAACATCTCATGATTACTCTTACCAGCTGGTACCATTGGTAACACCTGTTCCTTACGAGAAATATCTACCTCGATTAGCATAGGAACATCCTCAGTGATGACTTCAAGGTCTTGAGCCAAGGTCTCAGGATTATCAAACTTATAGTTTTTAATGCCATAAGCTTGCGCCATCAATTGGAAATCAGGAAGGGTATCAAAGACTGACTCTGACGTTCTACCTTCATAGAAGGATTCCTGCCACTGGCGAACCATTCCAAGTGAGTGGTTGTTCAGCATAACCACCTTGATTGGTACCTTGTAAATGTTCAAAATAGCCAATTCCTGGTTAGTCATTTGGAAACCACCATCCCCAACAAACAAGACTACTTCCTTATCCGGGTTGGCAATTTTAGCACCGATTGCTGCTGGAATTCCGAATCCCATTGTTCCCAAACCACCTGAAGTCACTAACTGACGTTCATTTTGGTAGGGATAATACTGGGCTGTCCACATTTGGTGTTGACCAACGTCTGTTACCACAATGGCATCCCCGTTCGTCAATTCACCAATTCGTTCAATAACGGCTTGCGGTTGAACCACACGCTCTTTTTTGTCATAAGAACGAACACGGTTCTTGTCTTTAGTGACTTTCTCAATCCATTTCTCAGTATTGTTATGAACGGTTGGTTCTGCCAACAACATTTGCAAGGCCTTTTTAGCATCCCCAACGACCGGAATATCCGCACTAATAATCTTGCCAATCTCAGCTGGGTCAATATCAATGTGAGCAACCTTAGCATTCTTAGCAAAGGTCTTAGGATTCCCCGTCAAGCGGTCATCGAAACGGCAACCAATACTAATCATAAAATCCGCTTCCGTCATGGCAATATTAGCTGCGAAAGATCCGTGCATGCCTCCCATTCCAAGAAAAAGTGGATGAGTCGTTGCAATCGTACCTTGCCCTAAAAGACTGGTTACCACTGGAATCTGATAGCGTTCTGCAAATTCATTTAATTCCGCAGCAGCTTCAGCATAACTAATTCCACCACCAGCTAACAAGACTGGCTTTTTAGCCTTGGATAATTGCTTCAAGATTTTCTTGATTTGCATATCATTCGGCTCAAGAGTCGGCTGATAACTTGGTAAATTCACTTCTGGTGAATAGATGAAGTCTGTTTCTAAAGCAGATACGTCTTTAGGTAGGTCAATGACGACCGGCCCTGGACGGCCTGTAGTTGCGATATGGACAGCTTCCGTAATGATTCGAGGGATATCAGCTGTCTCACGAACTTGGTAATTGTACTTAGTGATTGGCATGGTAATTCCCACAATGTCTGCCTCCTGAAAGGCATCTTTCCCAATCCCTGCTCGCGCCACCTGACCTGTAAAGACCAAAAGGGGAACGCTATCGCTCATAGCATCTGCAATCCCTGTAATGGCATTTGTTGCTCCTGGTCCGCTAGTGACGACAGCAACACCCAACTTTCCAGTTGATTTGGCATAACCTTCAGCTTCATGCAAACAACCTTGCTCATGGCGTCCTAGAATGTGGCGAATGCCTTTAAAATTATATATCGCATCATAAAAAGGCAAGACCGCACCACCAGGATAACCAAAGATGGTATCAATTCCTAAATCACGAAGTGTTTCCAAAACTAGGTCCGACCCCGTCTTAGGAAATTCTAAACTGATTTTCTCCATTGTTCCCCTTTCTCTTCACTTAAAAATAACTTGTTACTATCATACCATTTTTTCAAAATTTTTCAAGACAAAATAAGAAATTTTCTGAATTTTCTATTTTAAAGTTTATTTATGAATAATTATTTTGTTTTTATGAGTTTTAAAAGATAAATTACATTCTTTAACAATATATTTTCATTTACATTGTAAATTTCCTTCGCAAATTACTTCAACTTATGTTATATGAAAGTTCTTTAAGTCATATTTTCAGAATGTATAAAATTTGTCGTAACGTTACAAAAAAGGAAGCCACTAAGTGACTTCCTTCTAGAGCGAGGACTGATTAGTCTTCACCTTTATTTTTCTTAATGATTTCTTCTTGTACTGACTTAGGTACATCTTCATAGTGGTCAAATACCATCATGAATGTACCACGTCCTTGAGATGCAGAACGAAGAACTGTTGCGTAACCGAACATTTCAGCAAGTGGAACGTAAGCACGAACGATTTGGCTGTTACCATGTGCTTCCATACCATCTACACGTCCACGACGAGCAGTTACGTGACCCATAACATCACCAAGGTTTTCTTCTGGAACAGTGATTGTTACAAGCATCATTGGTTCAAGGATAGCTGGTTGTGCTGATTTAGCAGCTTCTTTAAGGGCAAGTGAAGCCGCGATCTTGAAGGCAGTTTCAGATGAGTCGACATCGTGGTATGAACCATCGTAAAGTTTAGCTTTAACGTCAACCATTGGGTAACCTGCAAGTACACCGTTAGCCATAGATTCTACCAAACCTTTTTCAACCGCTGGGATAAATTCGCGAGGAACCACACCACCGACGATTGCGTTTTCGAATTCGAATCCTTTACCTTCTTCGTTTGGAGTAAATTCAATCCATACATCACCGAATTGACCTTTACCACCAGATTGACGTTTGAAGAATCCACGTGCTTGAGTAGAAGCTCGGAATGTTTCACGGTAAGATACTTGAGGAGCACCTACGTTCGCTTCAACTTTGAACTCACGACGCATACGGTCAACAAGGACGTCAAGGTGAAGCTCACCCATACCAGAGATAACTGTTTCACCAGTTTCAACGTTTGTTTCAACGCGGAATGTTGGATCTTCTTCAGCCAATTTTTGAAGGGCGATACCCATCTTGTCTTGGTCAGCTTTAGATTTTGGCTCAACCATCAATTGGATAACTGGTTCTGGAACGTTGATTGACTCAAGGATGATTTTAGCTTTTTCATCTGTCAATGAGTCACCAGTTGTAGTATCTTTCAAACCAACGGCAGCAGCGATATCACCTGAGTAAACAGTGTCAATTTCTTGACGGCTGTTAGCGTGCATTTGAAGGATACGTCCGATACGTTCACGTTTACCTTTAGAAGTGTTCAATACATAAGAACCTGATTGAAGAACACCTGAGTAAACACGGAAGAATGTCAAACGACCTACGAATGGGTCAGTCATGATCTTGAAAGCAAGAGCTGCAAATGGCTCTTCGTCAGATGCTGGACGAGTTTCTTCTGCGTCTGTATCTGGGTTAACACCTTTAATCGCTGGAATATCAAGTGGGCTTGGAAGGTAGTCAATAACCGCATCAAGCATCAATTGAACACCTTTGTTCTTGAAGGCTGAACCACACAATACTGGGAAGAATTCAACGTTGATAGTCGCTTTACGGATACCAGCTTTCAATTCTTCGTTAGTGATTTCTTCACCTTCGAGGTATTTCATCATCAATTCTTCGTCAGTTTCAGCAACTGCTTCGATCAATTTTTCACGGTATTCTTGAGCTTGGTCAAGGTATTCAGCTGGAATGTCTTCTTCAAGGATATCTGTACCAAGATCGTTAGTATAGATTTCAGCTTTCATCTTGATCAAGTCGATGATACCACGGAAGTCATCTTCAGAACCGATTGGCAATTGGATTGGGTGTGCATTTGCTTGAAGACGATCGTGAAGTGTGCTTACAGAGTAAAGGAAGTCAGCACCAATTTTGTCCATTTTGTTGGCAAATACGATACGTGGAACTCCATACTCAGTTGCTTGACGCCAAACTGTTTCAGTTTGAGGCTCAACACCTGATTGTGAGTCAAGAACGGTAACCGCACCATCCAATACACGAAGAGAACGTTGTACTTCGATTGTGAAGTCCACGTGTCCTGGTGTGTCGATGATGTTTACGCGGTGGTTGTTCCATTGAGCTGTTGTCGCAGCAGATGTGATAGTGATACCACGCTCTTGCTCTTGCTCCATCCAGTCCATTTGTGACGCACCTTCGTGAGTTTCACCGATTTTGTGGATTTTACCAGTGTAGTAAAGAATACGCTCAGTAGTTGTTGTTTTACCAGCATCGACGTGAGCCATGATACCGATATTACGAGTTTTTTCAAGTGAAAATTCGCGTGCCATGAGGTTTGTTTCTCCTATTTATTTTTGATTTCTATTCTATTATAACATGATTTTAATAAAAACGGATAGGCAGGACCTACCCGTTCTCAATGTTTTCATGCTATTGTTGGTTTCAACTTATAGATTTACAAGTTGAATTGAACTCGGGCTAAAGTTAATTAGCCGATTTGAGCTGGAACGGGATGCTGTGTGAAAAAGATAAACTTCTTTGTATTCGTCGAATACTGCGTCAGTTTCCTATTTTCACCTTGCATCCTTACCGTTCCTAGCAACATGATATAGTTGAGCTCAAGCTAAAAGTCTGGAGAAAAAGATGAATCTCATTGGTTGCAATCGCAACCTGCTTTGATTCCCTATTTTCCCTGGGACTTTCTTAACGCTTTCGCATCCTATCTTACCAACGGAAGTGTGCGAATGCACGGTTAGCTTCAGCCATACGGTGAGTGTCTTCACGTTTCTTAACAGCTGCACCAGTATTGTTAGCAGCATCCAAGATTTCTTTTGCAAGACGGTCTTGCATTGTGTGTTCACCACGAAGACGAGCGATTGTTACCAACCAACGAAGTCCAAGTGTTGTACGACGTTCTGGACGAACTTCAACTGGGACTTGGTAGTTAGAACCACCAACACGACGTGCACGTACTTCAAGTACAGGCATGATGTTTTCCATAGCTGTTTCAAATACTTCAAGTGCATCGTTTCCAGTAGCTTCTTTGATTTGCTCAAAGGCACCGTAAACGATTGAAGCAGCTGTACCACGTTTACCATCAAGCATAACGCGGTTGATAAGACGAGTAACTAGTTGTGAATTGTAAAGCGGATCTGGCAATACGTCACGTTTTGGAGCTCTATTTTTACGACTCATTTCTCTTTATCCCCTTTCCTTATGCTTTTGGACGTTTAGTACCGTATTTAGAACGGCCTTGTTTACGATCGTTAACACCTGCAGTATCAAGTGCACCACGGACGATATGGTAACGTACCCCTGGAAGGTCTTTTACACGTCCACCACGAAGAAGAACCACGCTGTGCTCTTGCAAGTTGTGTCCGATACCTGGGATGTAGGCAGTAACTTCGATAAGGTTGCTCAAACGTACACGAGCGAATTTACGAAGGGCTGAGTTAGGTTTTTTAGGTGTCATTGTTCCAACACGAGTTGCAACACCACGTTTTTGTGGTGAAGAAACGTTTGTTTGAACTTTTTTATGACTGTTGTAACCAACGTTCAAAGCTGGTGATTTAGATTTTTCTACTTTTGATTTACGCGGTTTGCGAACCAATTGGTTAATTGTAGGCATCTACATTCTCCTGTGTTTTTTTATTTTTGGTGATGATACACTTGGTGACAGCTATCATCTGTGTGTACTTTTGCAACATTTGTCAGCACGTCCCTGTACACTCTTGAGAGACCAAAAGTAAAAAGTACCGTCTATTATTGTAACAAAATTTTCCATTGGTTGTCAAGATATTTTTCTTTTTTATTGTTAATTTTAGCTCCTTGGTACCACCTTAGACGAAACAAAAAGGAGGAAACTAAGCCCCCTCAAGTTACAAATTATTTCTTTGAAACACTTCAATTTTAGCACATAATGGTTTTCGAGATAGGATAGTATCACAACCAACCAGATTCTTTCGCGATATTAGCTGCCTCTGTTCGATTACCTGCATCTAGTTTCGAAAGAATATTGGTGACATAGTTTCGGACTGTTCCGTTGGATAGATAAAGTTGATCTGCAATTTCTTGGTTAGAGAAGCCCTGAGCGATTCCCTTTAAAACTGCGATTTCTTGCTCTGTTAATGGATTGGGATGCGTCATCACCACTTCCATCAATTCAGGCGAATACTCCTTACGTCCTTCGAGGACGGTGTGCAAGGTTTGCATGAGATCTGCAATGCTTCTTTCTTTCAAGACATAAGCATCCACTCCAGCCTTGACTGCACGTTCAAAATATCCTGGACGCTTAAAGGTCGTCACTACAACCACCTTTGTTTCAAGCTTTTCTACTCGTATCCACTCCAAGACTTCAAGACCTGTCTTAACAGGCATTTCTACGTCAAGGATGGCGATATCTACAAGCTCCTTTTCTAATAGTTGGATTGCTTCTTGCCCATTCTTAACTTGAAGGACAGACTCCACATCCGGTTGAAGCGTGAGCAACTGGCACATGGCATCTCGCAACATACTTTGATCTTCTGCAACAAGTAGTTTCATCTTAATTTCTCTCCTTATAAGGTAGTCGAACCTGAACTTCTGTCGGTTGTTTCCAACTAATTACCTTTACTTCTCCCGAAAATGGAAGAACACGATCTCGAACTGTATGGAGGTCATCCCCCTTTATAAAAGTAAAGCCACAGCCATCATCACTCACTGTTAGAATGAGTTCTTTCTCTGTCCGTTCTAATTTCAAGTAGACTTTAGACGCTTTAGCATGTTTGATGATATTGGTCACTAATTCAAGCAAAATCATGGAAGCCGTTGACTCCAATTCCTGAGTTAAGCTAGCTGTATCTAGTTGATTAGCTATTTCCACCTCAATTCCAGCAATTTCTAACATCTTTTTCACAGTCTCTAGTTCGGATGTCAAAGTTCTAGACTTAAGATTTTCCACAATGGTTCGCACTTCATTCATGGAATCCTTGCTGATCTGGTGGATTTCTTTTAATTCCTTCTCCACCTGTGGATAAGCCTCCATCTGAAACAACTGCAAGGCTAAATCTGTCTTGACACTGAGCATGGCAAAGGTGTGTCCCAAGCTATCATGCAAATCCTGACCGATACGACTGCGTTCATTTTCAGCAAGCAATAGATTTATCTGGGCATTTTGCTTAGCCTGACCTTCTTTCAAATCCTCAACAATACGAATCCGAACCAAGCCAAAAGTCATTAAATCGACAAAAGCAAGAATTACAAGTAGATAGAGTAGAAACTCAACTTCGATTCTCTGAAAAATCAACAGTTGGCCCACAACAAGGACTTGAGCAAGAAGAAAAGTCCAGACGTGTAAAGATTTTAAACCACCTACGCTGAAATGATAACTTAAGAGATTGGATAGGAAAAAGAAAAACCAGATATAACTAACAGCAACAAAGACAGTATTCCCAACTACATAAGTCAGCATGAGGCCCCAATATAGCCAAGATAGGTGCTGGCTCTTAGTTGTTAAAACACCCAAATACGCCACTACAAATAGAATATCAATCAATAAATGCCAGGCAGAAAGCCACCCAGTCACTACAGGTAGGACGGGGAAAATCATAAAAATCAAACTGGCCCAAAACATATAGTGTATGCTTTTCAGTCTTTCAAGCATTAAGCATTCTCCTTATGACCTTGAAGGTAAATGGTCAAACCAAACAAAACTGCTGAAAAAACAAGTAGATAAACTGTGGCTGATAGATTGATACTACCCTCGTTTAAGAAGGTCTTGAGCAACTCCATCAACTGATAAGTTGGTAGACACTTCCAGATTGCTTGCATCCAGTCTGGAAATAAAGAGATGGGCATCCAGAGTCCGCCTAAAACAGCCAAGCCTAGATAAAGAAGATTGCCCACGACAGACATCAGCTGACTAGAAGGCAAGAGTGTCAAGGTCAAGCCAAGCGCTACAAAAGCTACACTTCCTACTATCAGCAAGAGCGCAGCCCCAATCCAGCTTCCTAAAGGCATATCCACACCTCTGACCAAGTGCCCAACTGAGAAAACAACCAGGATTGAGACCAGATAATCAACCATCATACTTGTTATCTTTGATAGATAATATTCTACCATATTTACCGGAGTATGGCGCAATGTTTTCTGCCAGTTGTTGATTTTATCTGTATGTAAAACAGCTGGAAATGAAAACATAGCTGTCGACATCATGGAAAAGGCCGTCATGGAGATAAGATAATCACGCATAAAATTCGCGGGTCCACCTGGTGTCTCCTGGTACATGCCAGAAAAGAATAAATAGAAAGCCGTCGGCATTCCTACGGATAATAAATAATAGACGAGTTGCCGTTTGGTCAATAGAAATTCTATCTTGTTTAGTGCGGTCCATCGTTTCATCTTAGTCATCTCCCTTTTGTGTTTCTTCAAAGATTGTATCCAGTAAGCTACGATTATTGACTTCAATTTCTTGAATCCTACATCCTGCTTGCACTAACAGTTCCCAAAAAGCATCTGCTTCGCGTGTGACTACTTGTAGAGCATCCTGTTTTTGTGACCAGTTTTCAACCAAGTTTGACTGTTCGACAACTTCCTTATATGCTAGAGGAAGGATAAAGTGCTTTTCAATCTCCTCACTGCGCATGGCTAGAGGTGTTGTATCGCGAATCAACTCTCCCTTATTCAAGACCAAGATTCGGTCCGCTGTATGCTCTACCTCTTCGATATAATGGGAGGAATAGAGAATGGTAACTCCCTGCGCTTTTAGGCCCTGAACAATTTCCCAAAAACGTTGACGAGTAGAGGTATCCATAGCAGCAGTTGGTTCATCTAAAAAGACAAGCTTTGGTCGCCCAATCAAGGTCAAGACAAAAGAGAAGAGACGCTTTTGCCCACCTGACAATTTTTCTGCAAATTGTTCTTTTTGTTGCTGGTCAAACTGCAATAGTTGATCAATTTCCTGCTCGCTCAAGGGATTTGGATAGATACGTTGAAAGAAAACAATCAACTCTTTTACCTTTAATTTCTGAACGATGACATTTTCTTGAGGGAGGTAGGATCTTGTGTAGTCTAACTTAGAGCTCGTCACTGGCAAGCCTTGGATGGATACTTGACCGCTTGTGACCAGTTTATCTCCAAGCAAACAGTCCAAGAGTGTGGTCTTCCCAGCACCATTGGGACCAATCAAGGCGACGCATTCACCTTCTGTTACCTCAAAGGAAATATCCTTCAAAATAGCCTTGCCCTTGATGTTTTTATTTAGGCTTTCTACCTTAATCATGTTCATGATATTCTCCTTCCAGCCACTCCTTTCCCATCAGAAAGGCGATAAAAATCATAAATCCTAGACCCCAGGCACCGCGAATGGCTTGGTGAAGGAAGGCTTGATCAAACCAACCTGTAAACATTTCTACTAACCATACCACTAGTGACAGTCCAATAAAAAGATAGAGAATCGCTTTTTTCATTTTTCAAACTCCTTTTTCACATCTGAGACCAATTTCAAACCTTCTCGTATTATCCAAGACATCATTCCAAAGCTTGCAAACAACTCCCAAGGAAAATGATAAAATCCTTCATCCAATCCTGAGAACATGAGATAAGTCATGACTCCTGCTGCTACTAAACTCATTGCGACAATTACTTTATGTTTCATTTTTTCTTCCTCCACTTGATACATCTAGTATAATTCTTTGAAGGTAGAATCACTAGAAGCTTCTGTCATGAGGAGATATGACAAATGTCATTAAAAATGATGGAACAGAAATTACTAGATTGGATTGATTTTCTAGCGCCAATCAGCTACTTGGTCCAAAACTCATTGCAAACCAAAAAGATCGGGAATCTTTTCCCGACCTCTTTCGTTTTCTATTTAATTCTTATTCCACACTGAATAGGTATGGGTAAACTGGTTGTTGGCCTTGGTGAATCTCGACTTCAACATCTTCGAATTCTTCTGCGATTTCTTGAGCAATTTCATTGGCAAGTTCTTCGCTTCCGTCTTCACCGACATAGAAGGTTACGATTTCACTATCTTCATCCAACATATGTTTCAATGTTTCTGTCAAGGTCTGGTGCATGTCAGGGTTTGACACGAGAATTTTCCCATCAACCATACCAAGATTATCGTTTTCATGGATTTCTAAACCATCGATTGTTGTATCACGCACAGCTGTTGTGACGCTTCCGCTAACGACATCGCTAAGAGCAGCAGTCATACGCTCTTGGTTTTCTTCGATGGACTTGCTTGGATCAAAGGCAAGAAGACTTGTCAAACCTTGTGGCAAAGTACGAGCTTCCACCACTACTGCTGGTTGTTCCAAAACTTCTGCTGCAGATTGAGCTGCCATGAAAATATTTTTGTTGTTTGGCAGGAAGATAATGTTACGGGCATTGACCTGTTCAACAGCCTTGATAAAGTCTTCTGTTGAAGGGTTCATAGTTTGACCGCCTTCGATAACATAATCAACACCTTGAGAACGGAAGATATCTGCTAGACCTTTACCAGCCACTACAGCAATCAAAGCATACTCTTTTTCTTCAGCAGGCTTGCTAACTTGGGCAGCTTCTTTCTCAACCTGCGCTTCGTGTTGGTTACGCATATTGTCAACTTTTACCTTGACCAAGCTACCATATTTGAGACCTTCTTGCATAACAAGTCCTGGATCTTCTGTATGGACATGGACTTTGACAATTTCATCATCATTGACAACAAGGAGAGAATCTCCAAGTTCATTCAAGTAGTTACGGAATTCGTCGTAGTCAAAATCTTTGGCATAGGTTGGACCTTGCTTAAGAGCTACCATGATTTCAGTACAGTAACCAAAGGTGATGTCCTCAGTCGCTACGTGACCAGCCACAGACTTATGATGCTCTGCATTGATCATCTCACTCATGTTGGCAGGAGTCGCTACAAAATCCTCAGATGCAATATATTCGCCAGTAAGGGCTGAAAGGAAACCTTCGTAGATGAAGACCAGTCCTTGACCACCTGAGTCTACAACACCAACCTCTTTCAATACTGGAAGCATGTCTGGCGTTTTAGCTAGAGCTGTTTTAGCACCTTCCAAGGCTGCGCGCATGACTTCAACAGCATCATCTGTCTGCTCAGCCTTTTTCTTAGCACCGATAGCAGCCCCACGAGAAACTGTCAAAATCGTTCCTTCAACTGGTTTCATCACTGCCTTATAGGCAACTTCTACACCTGATTGGAAGGCAAGAGCCAAGTCTTGACCTGTTAACTCGTCTTTATCCTTGATGGCTTGTGAAAATCCACGGAAAAGCTGAGACGTAATAACGCCTGAGTTTCCACGCGCACCCATCAAAAGCCCTTTAGCAAGAATACTCGCTACCTCTCCAACTGTAGAAGCTGGCTTGTCTGCAACTTCCTTAGCACCATTTTCAATGGTCATTCCCATATTTGTACCAGTATCTCCATCTGGAACTGGGAAGACGTTTAATGAATTGACATATTCAGCTTGCTTATTCAAGCGAGTTGATGCAGCCTGCACCATTTCTTGAAATAAGCTAGTAGTAATTTTTGACACGGTTATTCTCCTACAACTTTGATATTTTGAATGTAGACATTTACAGTCTGAGCAGTAATTCCAAGCTGGTTTTCCAAGCTAAAACGAACACGCTCTTGAATGTTTTTTGACACTTCGCTAATCTTTGTTCCGTAGCTCAACACGGTATATACATCAACTGCAATACTGCCATCTTCGGCCGCCTTTACGACGACACCTTTGGAATAATTTTCCTTACCTAGAAGGGCTTGGAAATTATCTTTGAGGGCATTTTTACTAGCCATACCGACCACACCAAAAATCTCAGTTGCTGCTCCACCTACGACGGTTGCAATCACTTCATCTGTTAGTTCGATTTGACCATCTTTTGTATTAATTTTTACAGTCATCCTTTTTACCTCAACTAGTTGATACTCTATTTTATCATATTTCAGCCCAAGTGTAAAAGCAGAATACTGTATCAGCGGATATTTACTCCGTTTTTCAAATGATTTTATACCCACAACAAAAGAAAAAAGACCCTAAGGTCTCCTTACTTTTATTATTAAACGCGTTCAACTTTACCTGATTTCAAAGCACGAGCTGAAGCCCAAACTTTTTTAGGTTTACCATCGATAAGTACAGTAACTTTTTGAAGGTTTGGTTTTACGGCACGTTTTGTTTGGTTCATCGCGTGTGAACGGTTGTTTCCTGATACAGTCTTACGACCTGTAAAGTAACATACTTTAGCCATTTGTGTTTTCCTCCTATTAGATCTAATATAGCGGATGTGCTAGCACCACATACCGTACTATGTTATCACACTTTCTTCATTTTTGCAAGGGAATTGGAAGATTTTTTTATTTAACGTAGACAATTCCCAACTTCCCAAAAGCCACATCTCCACGGATAATCAAGGTTTTGCTGGTTGGGGCTAGAGGAGTATCTGCCTTGGCTACGCCACAGAAAGTTTCTACCTTTAAATCAACTCCCCAATGTTGAGGAACATAGATAACTGCATTCCCAAAACCGACTTCTATCTTCAAGGTTGCGGTATCTCCTAAAATCTCTGCATTGTCATAATATATCTTGGCATTGCCAAAACCAACTTCTACTTGATCTTCTACAAGATCTTGATCTTGTTTATAGAAAGTCCCACTTCCAAAAGCGACTTCTTTGTCCGTGACGACTGTTCGCTCACCGTTGTACCACCATTTTTTCCCATTCCAAAACTTACTTGAGTGAGTGAGATAGCCAACACCTAGCACTGCTAAGATACTAGCCCAAAATAGAGACTGATTTGGGATAGGTAAAATGTTATAAAAATGATTTGCAATCATTACTGCTACTAGAGCTGTAAAAACTGCTGAAGTCAGATGACGACGAAGCAAAGCCTCAACTGATTGGTAAGCAAAAAATCCAATACCAATCAAAGGCCAAATGTGCCCTCCCAGAGAAGGGATTCCAAAATTTCCTTGCAACAAAATCCATGCTGCTAAAACCAGCAACACAATACCAAATGCTTTCTTTTTCATGTTCTTACCTCATGTTTCTTAGATTTTCTTTTAGGAGGGATTGGTAATGTCGTGAGACATGAACCTCCTTGTGGGTCTGATAAAAGGAAATGGTGCCCGTTCCTGAAAAGGACTTGTCCACCGAGTAAACCTGCCGAATATTAGCGATCGTTGACTTGGATACCCGACTGAAATAGCGAGGAAGGATAGCCTCTAACTCATAGAGTTTAAGCCGAACTTCGTAGGCATCTTTCTGGGTATGGGCATAAATCTTGCTCCCTTCTGTCTCAAAGAATAGAATTTCCGACAAATCCAGATAATATTCACCCGTCCCCCTGTAAAAAATCAACCTAGGAGACTTGGACTCTTGCAAGAGACGCTGCAAATCCGCAATCTCATCTGTCAAAGCCGCTGCCTTGATGATAATTTCAGTTTCCTCTAAATTGCTGTCAATTTCGATTCGTAACTTCATTCCATCTCCTTTCTGACTCTACTATATCAAAGCTAAAATAAGAAAACAAGAGCAAAAAAGCAAGTGGTTACTTTAGGCACGTAAGTGGTTGTAGGACCATCTTAACTTACAAATCAAAATAGAAAGAAAATCACACCCCACACAAGTCCGCAAGCATAACCAATCAAGACATCCTTGGGATAATGGACGCCACCTGAGACTCTCACTAGACCGAGGAGGGCTGACAAGACCAATAAGATAACCCCTGCAGATAAACTAGCATGTAAGCAAGCCATGGAGATAATGGTTGCTGAAAAGACATGACGACTAGGCATAGACTGACCAGGACTATCTCTGTCTAGTAGAGGTACAATTTCCCAAACTTCATAAGGCCTAGGAGCATTGATTTTCTTACGGAAAAGAGACAAAATTACAAAACCTGATGCAGGGATAAACACATAGATCAAGACCTGTTTCCCAAGTCCTTCTTGGAGATAGGTGGTTGCTAACAAGGTTAGATAAATCATAGGCATAACTACTGTCATGAACCGATTGAAAGTTCTTAGCAATCTCAGAAAGAAAGGATTGTTTTCAATCTTACCAGCGATGTGGTCATACCATTCTTGATAATTTTTCATATATTTTCTCATCACTTACTCAAATTTTGCTTACAGGGAAGCACTTGTCTTCTAGTATAGTGCAGAAAAAGAAGGCCGTCAAGCCTTCTTTGGGTTTATTCTTCTGCTTCATCTTCTGTAAATTGACTGTTGTAGAGGTCAGCGTAGAAGCCTCCTTGTGCCATCAACTCATCATGATTGCCTTGCTCAATGATATTGCCATCTTTCATGACAAGAATCAAGTCAGCATTTCGGATAGTAGACAAGCGGTGGGCGATGACAAAGGAAGTTCTTCCCTCCATCAATCGGTCCATGGCTTTCTGGATTAATTCCTCCGTCCGTGTATCAACCGAAGAGGTCGCCTCATCCAAAATCAAGAGCGGCGCATCTTTCAGCAAAGCACGAGCAATGGTCAAGAGTTGTTTTTGTCCGACAGACAAGGTCACTGTATCATCCAAGACGGTATCGTAACCATCTGGTAGAGTCATGATAAAGTGGTGAATCCCTACAGCCTTGCTGGCTTCAATCACGCGCTCATCACTAATACCTGTTTGGTTATAGATAAGATTGTCGCGAATGGTTCCTTCAAAGAGCCAGGTATCCTGCAAGACCATTGAAAAGGCATCGTGTACTTCCGAACGCTTCATCTCCTTGGTATCCACGCCATCAATACGGATACTTCCCTTATCAATCTCATAGAACTTCATCAAAAGATTGACAATAGTTGTCTTACCAGCTCCTGTCGGTCCGACAATCGCGACCTTTTGACCTGCATGAGCTGTCGCAGAAAAGTCATGGATAATGGTTCGCTCTGGTGTATAGCCAAAGGAAACTCGATCAAAGACCACTTGACCTTTCATGTCGCTCAATTGTCTTTCTTTATGAGATTCATTTTCCATTTCCTCTTCACCTAAGAATTCGAAGACACGTCCCATGGCTGCGCTAGCCTGCTGCAAACTAGTAATCCCTTGAGCAATTTGCGAAAGGGGCTGAGAAAAGATACGAACGTAGGCCATAAAGGCAACGATAATCCCGATACTAATCTGCCCATTCAAGGCCAAGGCTGCACCGACGATAATCACTAGGGCATAGCTAAAGTTCCCAATAAACATCATAATCGGCATCATAATCCCTGAAATAAATTGAGATTTCCAAATACTATCATACAAACGATTGTTTAATTTCGCAAACTCTTCTTTGGTGTTCTCGATAGCATTGTAACTGGTCACCACATTATGGCCAGAGTACATTTCCTCCACATAGCCATTAACAGCTGCTAAATCCTGTTGCTGACTCTTAAAGAATCCCTGCGATTTGCCCATAAAAACAGACACGAAAGCAAAACCGATAAGAGTTGAAACAACCGTCACCAAGGCTAAAATCCAGTTCATCCCAAACATGGTTACCAAGACTGCCACGACCAGTAAAGTGGATGAAAGAACTGTTCCCAGACTTTGATTGAGGGATTGGGCTGCAGTGTCAACGTCATTAGTCACACGAGACAAGGTATCCCCTTGAGAATGTCCATCAAAATACCCCAATGGAAGACGATTAATTTTCTCTGCAATCGCTCTTCTCAAACGCTCTGAAAAACGTTGAATGGCTGTTGTAAACAGAAAGGCTTGCAAATAATTTGATAGAAGCCCAATCACATAGATGACGGCCAAAAAACTACCAATGGCTGCAACCGCCGCGACATCCACACTTGTTTCTAGGCCACTTGCAATGATATTGGTCATTTCCTTGATACGGGTTGGACCATATACAGTAATGATATTGGATAAGATTGTTGCTAAAAAGGCGATTAGAAGGGCAAACTGGAGACCTGCAAGATAGGGTTTACTCTGTTTCCAGAGCGACAGTTTTTTATTTTCCATGTTCCAATTCCTCCTTCGATAATTGTGAATAGGCAATTTCTTGGTAAACTTCGTTGGTAGCTAGAAGGTCCTTGTGGGTGCCTTGTCCCACGACTTTTCCTTGATCCAAGACCAAAATCAAATCTGCATCCATAATGGTTGAAATGCGCTGTGCAACGATAAGCTTGGTCATAGATTTTGTTTTCTCTGCTAGCTCTTGGCGTAGTACACGGTCTGTCTTGTAATCCAAGGCTGAGAAGGAGTCATCAAAGATGAGGATTTCTGGCTTCCGAGCCAAGGCACGCGCAATGGCCAGACGCTGTCTTTGACCACCTGAGAAGTTGGTTCCTCCTTGAGCTACTTCTGACTCCAAGCCAGCTTCCTTGTCTTCGATAAAGTTCTTAGACTGGGCCAATTCCAAGGCTTGCCACATAGCTTGTTCACTAAGCGGTGTTTCTTGGCTGCGTCCAAAGTCTAGATTGCCCTTGACATCCCCAGAAAAGAGTACAGCTTTTTGTGGAATATATCCAACCTTGTTGCGCAAATCTTCCAAACTGTAATCTTGAACATTAACTCCGTCCACTAGAATTTCTCCTGCTGATACGTCATAAAAACGTGGAATCAGATTGACTAGAGTTGATTTACCAGAACCCGTTGAGCCGATAAAGGCAACTGTTTGGCCAGCTTCTGCTCTAAAGCTAACATGCTCGATAACTGCCTCCGAATTTGCAGCATAGCGGAAGGTCACATCCTTAAATTCGACCTGACCTTTAAGGTTTTCATCAGCCAGCTGCACTTGAGCAGGATTTTGGATAGAAGAATGCAAATCTAGAACCTGATTAATCCGCTTGGCAGAGACCATAGTTCGGGGAAGAACGATGAAGAGCGCCCCCATGAGAAGGAAGCCCATAACAACCTGCATGGCATAAGACATGAAAACAACCATGTCACTAAAGAGAGGCAGACGTGCTGTCGGAGCAGCATCGTTAATCACATAGGCACCAATCCAGTAAATCGCCACACTCAAACCACTTGAAATCCCCATCATGATGGGATTCAAAATGGCCATGAGACGGTTTACAAACAAATTCAAACGTGTCAGTTCATCATTTGCTGCTGCAAATTTTTCATCTTTGTACTTTTCAGCATTGTAGGCACGAACAACGCGAATACCTGTTAAACTCTCGCGAGTGATACTGTTCAGTTTATCAGTCAGAATTTGAATCAAGGACTGTTTTGGAAAGGCTAGTGTCATCAAAACGGTCGTCATCAAAACGTTGACAATCACTGCCACAAGTACAGCCCAGAGCCAGTATTCTGAATGACCTAAAATCTTCCCGATAGCCCAGATAGCCATAATTGGACCACGCGTAACCACTTGCAAGCCCATGGTGATCAGCATCTGAACTTGAGTAATATCATTAGTGGTACGAGTTAGGAGACTGGGAATAGAGAATTTCTTAATCTCTGTCTGTGAGTAGTCTAAAACTCGGTTAAAAATATCACTTCTCAGCCTACTAGTGTAAGAAGCAGCCACTCTGGATGCAAAAAATCCAACTGCGACTGCAGACAAGAAGGCAAAAAAAGACATTCCAACCATCATGCTTGCCGGCTGCCATAACTCATCCAAGTTGGTAGCCTGAGTTCCCAGTAAATCCGTGATTTTAGAAATATAGGTCGGCACTTCCAACTCTAGATAAACTGAAAAGCAGGTAAAGAGAATGGCTAGTAAAATCATCCCCCATTCTTTTCCACTAATTCGTTTTGCTAATTTCTTCATTATCTCCTCCTATTCTCTTGATATTTTCCTGTAGTTGAGCCAGAACTTTCTCAAAAATCAGTAATTCATCTTCATCTACGTCTTCTATCAACTGGTTGTCAATGCGTTCAAAGAAGGCCTTGACCTGTTGCACTTGAGAACGTGCTTTGTCCGTCAGACGAACAAACTTAGCCCTCTTATCAACAGGACTCGCCTCCAATTCCACCAAACCATTTTGCACCATACGCTTGACCAAATTACTAGCAACAGACTTGCTAATATTGAGTTCTTGTTCAATATCCTTGATGAGCGTTAATTCTTGTTCATGCTCACGCCAACCTAAAAAACGCAGGACTTGTCCTTGAGGTCCACCCATAAATTCAATACCACAACGTTTGGCTTCCTTTTGTACCATCAGATGTACCTGGTGTCCAAAACGTTTTAAAACCAACATCGGTTTATCCATACTTACTCCTTTCTAACCATTGCATTTGGTTCTCCTGAGAACTAAATAAGTTTCCATGAGAACTATTTTATCATTTTCAGAAAAGATGTCAAGAAAAAAGTTTTCATGAGAACTATCTTAGTTTAAATTGACATTAGGCAATATCTTTTATATAATAAGCGCTAACTACTGTGGATAGAAATCCATTCACTCAATGAAGGGAGAAAACTTTCAAATGAATCCAGAAGAACAAAGAGTTTTAGGAATCTTAGCAACCATTTTTGGAGCCATCGCACTTTTAGGATCCTGGATCCCGTTTATTAACTATCTATCGTTGTTCATCGCCATCGTCGCATTTATCTTGGGGATTATCGGCCTTATCGTCAACCTCAAAAAACGGAAAACAATGGCTATTATCGGAACATCCCTGGCAGTTGCCTCTGTTGTACTTTTCTTTACGACCCAAGCACTATACGCTGATGTCTACAAAGAGTATGCCAAGGAGTTTAACCGTTCCTACATGGATACGAGTACCTCAATGGAACGCGAAGAAAAAAGCGGCTTGACAGACGATACCTTCGCCTGGACCCAAGAACAGTTCGACGTCTTAATTGAAGGTGACCTTGACAACAAAGGAAAAGGTGGTACCACCTACGAGGATATTATCAACAAACACGGAAAGCCAGATTCCGAGTTTGACTTCACTCTTGGGGGTTACAATACGAAAAAAATCACCTATATCTCTATTGGAGACAAGACTAAGACTGTTACCTTAACTTTTGCCAAAGATGACAATGGACAGCTCTTGCTCGTCCAAAAACATACAGTCGGTTTAGGTCTAGAAAAAAGCAAGCAACAAAATGATTCTGAAACCTGAGTCTAAGTTCAAATATCAAAAAAACGAACAGCTAGTAAAACTGTTCGTTTTTCTATTAGAATCCATCTACTTTTAAAAACACCATTACATATATTTACATCAAATTCCAATGCCTTAAAAAATAGCTATATTTTCAGTTTTAAAATAATTGGCTTTACATCGTTTTACAGAGGTTTACGACTTTTTTGCCCCTTTTTTGCCCCTTCTCTCTCCATCTCATACATCCGCACTGAATGCAACACGAGATCACGATACTTCCAGGTAGTGACCAGATATTCAATCACTTTGTCATCTTCGATTTCAAAATCAAAGAGCAGCAACAACTTGACCGTGTACTCATTTTTCAAAATCGGCGCCTGGTAAGTCACATCTATCCAGTGTTCAAAACCTAAGTCTGTCTGCTCTACGCTTGCAAGTTTAATGTTCAAAATGTTCATGTTATCTTCCTCCTACTTATCTATTCGTAAAAGAAAATAAAAAAAGCAGTGAAAAATCACTGTTTTTCTACTTTCAGAGCAAAATAAAGATATTCAAGCGAAAAAGAACACTCCTAACCCTATATTTATAAAGGTTTTTCAGGAATTTCAAGCGATTATCAAGCGTATTTTTGGGCAAACAAAAAACCGCAAGCTATTGCCTGCGGTTGGTGTAATCTAATTTGAAAGTCCTTTCTGTTTTTATTTTTCTTCTTTTGGTTTATCAACTATAGTGATAAGCCCGTCTGGTTCGGTTTTGAATGCGGGGTCTGTGTGAAGTTCACCGTTCGCCTTCAAATAGTACCAGCCATCGCCTGACTTAATGAACTGTTTAGATAGCATATAACCGTCTTTTTCTTCCATAAAATACCAAGTTTCTCGATATTTTACCCATCCAGTGGCCATACGTCCATCTGACTTGAAGAAATACCAGCGATGGTTAAGGAACATCCATCCTGTGACCATTGCCCCACGCTTATCAAGATAGAACCAGTCTTTACCATCGTTGAACCAGCGATTGATTAAGCAATAGCCACGTTCATCAAAGTAGAACCACTCATTATTGATTTTCTTCCAGCGTTTTGTCGGATAAGAGCCATCTGACTCCTCCCCCCACCAGCCAGTTTCATTACGTTTCCAGCCAGCTTCAGATAGACCACCTTCAATATCTTTCTTGAATTGCTCACGGCTAATGCCCCATTTTGCCAAGTAAGGGTAGGGATCTACATGGTCAGAATAATTTCGCGGCTGGTTATACGTACAGTATTGGTGCGTCTTAATTCCAGCCAAACTATCAGAATCCAACGTTTTCGGAATTCCTGCTTCATCAGCAAGGTTGCGCAAAAGCTCAACATAGAGCTTGTAATCACGCATGAATTCTTCTTGTGAGCTATGACTTTCAATCAATTCTACTTGTCCATAGCCTTCAACGTTCCAGCCACCTCCTACGTCATATGCTCCCATATCTGTGTACCATGTCTGCATCACACGGCCGTTGCCGACAACGTGCGAGAAAAAACCTGAATCAACAGGACGACGCATATGGTAGTCTGCTTCATTTTGAGCGGTTGAATTCGGATTTCCTGTTGAATGTGCATGAATTTGTCTGTATGGTTGTTCCCCAACTTGTGGAAGGTCAGTTCTTAGTCTACTTGTATCAATATCCATTCTTAATCCTCCTTCGGATTTTCATATTCAAGCGCTTGCTTGCTGTCAGTGATACCGCTCGTAGTCGGATCGTTGACCACACCCAGCAATACAAGGATATACACGAACGTATTCACGCCGTCTTGGATATTTTTCGGAATATCCAAACCGAATTGTTGAGCCATCAAAAAGACAGCACCAAACAATGCAATGAGTGTCACTTTATTTTGTAGTCGTAATTTCCAGTTAATCATTTGTTATTTTCCTTTCTTTTTATGGCAATGTTGTTGGCCACGGTTCGTCAGTTATATACGAAACGGCACTTACACGGATATCTCCGATGTCTCGGTCGGTTGGGATGACATCGTTGAAACTGAACTGGATATAGTTTGCGTCACTCTTTCCGCCCAAATACCAGATTCCATACGGTTTTCCTGAATCGCTATAGATACTCCCGATTAAAGAGCTTTCACTTCTAAAACCTTCTGGAATGTCTCCAGGATTTAGCACTTTTACGCCTCGGTCTCCAGTGCTAGAGTGACGAACGAATCCCGGCCCCTCTCTGCGAATAATTCCGAACCAACCCCAATCTAGACCTCCGAATTGATAAGAAACCAAGTTGTTCACACGCCTAATTTTAATAAACGATGTTCGACCACCTACAGTTAATTTTGATAACGTCCTAAGTGTTCTCCAACCAGTGTCACCGGTTAGGACCTTCCAGCCTGTGTTACCATTTCCGCTCTCTTTAATCCATTTAAGAGCGCCGTTCGTCACATTAACATCCACATAGGTGGTCCCGATTTCGGCAGTGATACGGCCTTCTGGTGAGCCTGTGCCACGGATTTCATGGCCTACGTTCTCTGGTAGCGGTAGCGTGACCCTGTTGCCTCCTGTGATACTTAAATCATTACCTGTTAATGTCAGCTGAGGCTTTACAATCTCACTCTTTTTTGCATAATCAGCAAGCGATTGGTGTTGTGTTAAATAATGCTTGCCCTCCAATTCTTCATGAGTCACAATCTGAGAATAGTCTATCTCAGTCGCTTCGTGCATTTCTTCCTTGGTTGCGTAATTCGTTTCAATCCGCTTGATGTCTTTAGCGACCGCTTTAGCAAATTCCTCTAAATTGCTCATAACAATCACGCTTTCGCTGCATTATATGTTGCTACCAGGTCAAGATTGGCAAATTCATCAATACGACGACCGAGGTCAGCCAATTTTTGAACGACTGCACCTTCAGTGCTACCACTCATTTTAGCGATTTCCTCAGCGATTTCTTTAAGCGTATTGAGATTTTCAGGGACCCCATCACCTAGAAGGTCATTCTTAACTGCGGTTTTTGCCTGCTCAATAGCTTGCGTTAACGTAGTACTGTCAACCTTACCATTAATCAGTTGTTTCAATTCCTTGATGTCAACCCCAACTGCTTGAGCGAATGCCGTTAATTTTGTTGTGTCCATTGTTTTACACCTTTCCTAAATTGTAGTAAAAAAGTAAGTCTGGCAATTCCTGACTCACTATGCCATCGCTACCTACAGACCTACCTGCAAGTTGCTTCTTAACCTCTTCTGCGATATCAAACTCTTTGAGAGCGTGGATTTCGTTTGTTACCAGTTCTTTATCTGACGCGACTATCTTGATGTGTGTCGTCTTATCGCTCGGAAATACATATCCACCTACGTTAATTTCCAGCCGATACTTACCGATTGGTAAGATATCAGTGATACTAAACACCACGCTTTGATTCTCTACTGTGACCCTCTTTGACCATTGTGAATTTCCCAAAGTCAATGTGACAAGGGCTTCTTGTCCATTTAATGAGGGTATCGCTTGGAAGTCCTCGTCTAATAGTTCATAACCAAATGTGGAAGAGATGTCCCCTTGCTTAATCAGATAGCCGCCGTCAAATTGAGCCAGATTTGTCGTGTTATAGACCATTCTGCGCCCCTTTCTCATCTTCAATTAAGATGTCGTCCCTAATCTGCAATGCTTCAAAATTGTTGTACAAGTGGTCAATGTAGCCATTGCCTCCAAGAGCTTTATAGCTTTTGTGCATATTTTCGACCACATAGAACTCATCCTTTGTGGTAAACCCACGACGGATGGCCCTGCGAATATCACGGTCAAGGCGCATCCTCATAGTTACCAGGTGCGCCTCGTCGTGTAACTTCAGTTTCTCTTGTACTTCGTCAATTTTGGTGTTGCTGTCGCATGCGGTTTCTTGGACATCTTTGATTTGTTTCTTGACTTCACTCAACTCTGAAATGATTTGGTCTGTTTGTTCCTTTGATTTCTTCGGCAGTTTGTAGCTAAGCCAAGCGATAATAATCGGTGAAGCTACTGGTAGTACGTTCATGAAGAAATGTTCTGTTTGCTGTAAGATGTCCATTTAACACCTCTACTCTTTTGGTTCAAACTTCCATGCTGCGCCTGTTCCGTCAAGTTCAAGACGACCGTTACGAGCGAAATCGCTGACTGGTTCGCCATTATACGTAAATTCACGGTTAAGCTGAACCAAGACACGTTTGCCTTCGCCGTTTACTTCCGCATGATTAGGGTCTTCGATAGTAATCAAGTCATGTGCCATGTAATGCTTACCAACTTCAGCAAGTGGAATCAACTCTACCAATTCCTTGTAGTTGGTTCCATAGGCGATTGTCTTGCCTGCTACGGCATTTAAAACGACCGCATGGATAATCTTCCCATACCGGTCGGTTTCTTCTTGGTTATGCTTAACTGCTTCATCTGTAGCGGTTTGTTTCGCTTTAGTTTCAGCAAGTTGATGTGTCGCCTCTTCCAGTTTCGCTTGCGTTTGAACAATAGCGCTCGCCGGGTCAAGTTCAGCCTTAATAACATCCAAAACTGCTTGGATAAGCACCTCTTGACTTTCGTGAGTGCGGTCGCCATTCAATCCTGCTTGCTCGTAGCTATAGCGTTGGCCATGTTCTTTCTTGATTGTAACAATCGTTACGTTCTCAGGTTGACGATAGTAAGGGGCATTTGCTAATTCGTAAGTTTGTGTCATGTTCTATTCTCCTTTTTGCATCTTAGCTTTAGTTTCTTCAAATAGTTCTTTGAGCGCTGGGTCGTATTCCAGTACCTCGTTCATTGCTTTTAATTCGCTTGTTGCAAGTTGATAAAACGCCTCATTTTGAACCGATTCCAACTCACTTTTAGCTAGTTTAGTCGCTAGCGATTGTAACACTAGCTGATTGATTGCTTCATTCATGCTATTTCCTCCATTTTTTGATTGAGTTCCTGAATTGACTTGATAAGATAAGGCACGAGTTCAAATGTGCGATATGAGTATGCGCCGTCTGGATTTTCGTAGAAAGCTTCTGGGATATACTTCTGAACATCTTGAGCCATGATACCGCAAGCTATATCTTCTATTTTTCCATCGTACTCCTTGCGGTAGCTGTAAGTTTTCAAGCTGTTGACAATATCAAGGCCTGAGACTGTACTGTCTTCGATATTGTTCTTATATCGACGGTCTGAAATCTCTTTATTCATTGGGATCCAGTCGTAACCTGAACCGCTGTAATAAAGATATAAATAACCGCTAGATGGATCAATTCTTGAGTATTTTGGTGATGAAATCCAGTAACCCTCTTTATTCTTATCGTACGTATATACAATATTTCCGGTTACTTCAAGGTTTCCGTGAACTATAGGTCGATTCCAAAAATTAGCTTGATTATAACAATACATTTCACCGTTATTTTTGACATACCAAGCGTAATTGCTTGGCTTCTCCCAGTTGTTTCCCCAGTTAACCCAAAGGGCAGTCTGGCCCCATCGCCCATTACCTGAACCCATTCCGACTGCGAATTGGTTCTGGCCAGTTAGCCAGTAAGAGTTCGGGTCTTTATCATGAGGACCAATCTGGAATCCACCGATTTTCCCCTTATACCCCTCAAGCAAGGTAGCAGTAACCACAACAGACCGAAGCTTGTTGATAAAGGCCTGTTTAGCTGCAAGCGTATCTGTGAAGATGTTACTTGCTACAAGCTTGTTCGCAAAAGCTTGGTCCATTCTCACTTTGTCAGCGGTCACTGCTTCAGCATCCAAAACAACTGTAGTCACTGAACCAGCTTCAAAATTACCTGTAGTCAACTTATCAACCATGGCCGACTTGATAACTGCCTTATCAATCAAAGTCTCGCCAGTTATGTGGGTCAACTTACCAGTAATACGATTGTGCCCATTTGCTCCAAGATTGATACCTGAAATCAAATCGCCTGCGTTGTTGATATTCTGAACAGACCACGAGCCGGCTAACTGACTTTGAACCGAGCGAACGGCTTCTTCTGTATCTTCAGGAGCTAGCGTGAATGATGTGGCATTGCTTCCTTTTTCAAACTTGATTTCTGAAATGTAAAGGTTGACAACCTTGCCCTGTTCTCCATAAAACATGAGGTTGATTTCGTCAACATCCACTGGCAAGTTAAATGTTAGGCTTATTTTTTTATACGAAAATCTTGCAATTTCTGAATTTTGGATAGTTCTCCACATCTGAGAAATAATCGCATTATTTTTTCTACAATGAATACCAATCCTAATACCACTAAAATCATCAGCTCCATCTTTTGAAGCTAAAAACGATAGGATTACGTTATCATTTTTCGAACCTTCGAATTTGAATGTTTGATATATTCCGTAAAATTCCGTTGTCCCAGCCGAACCATAGATATGAACACCCGATTTCCCTCTTTGAGTAGTCGAATGGTTATAATTGAAATTCAAGCCTGAAACATTGGTTTCTTTCCAATTCTTAGACTTTTCTCTAAAATCAGCATTCTTTACATAGTTTCGGTTATCACCAATATTCTTAGCAACTTCAACCTGAAACAGTTGATTAGACAGAGCCATGCGAGCGACCTTGTCAGCTATGTCATTCTCGTTGATACCGATAATCCGCTCATATAGTTGGCTAGTCTCTCTGACATGTTGGAAATCCGTCTGATTGGCCTTGCCAGCGATTTGCGATGTGATGCTTGCAAATTGGCCGTCTACCGTCTGCTTGTACTGAGCAATCTTTGAAGCGATGTCATTGTTCGTCTGCGTGCTAATCGAACTAAAACGACGCTCAAGCCCTCTCACATCCTCCTGATAAGTCGATTTCCCAACATAATCTCTGGATATCTGTTCACGGACTGCACTGACTTGACGAGCGCTCTCATCTCGAGCATAACGCTGCAATCTCTCTTGTCGCTGACCATCCTTGCTGATGTAGGTCTCAACTGCACCCATTTTAGTAAATAGACCGTCTGCAGTACTTTTAACCTCGTTCAGCTTCGTGCCGTATTGAGTCTTGAACGACTCAATCTGGCTAAGAGCATTTTGAGATGATGCTTGTAGGTTAGTAAGATCTGCTCTTGCTCGCTCGCTAATTCGTTTCGCTTCCTGAGCGAGTGAATTACTTGCACCAGCACTTCGTAGGGCCTCTTCAGCTTTTCGTCTAGCTTCTTGGATTGAAGCGTTGTCGAACGACTGAAACTTCTTGTCAATTTCGCTTGAGATTTGATGCTTGACTTCTTCGGCTCTTTCCTTCGCACGTTGCAGTTCATTATCAAACTCTAACTTATAAACACGAATTTTCTCGTCGAATTCCTTATTTCGACGGTCTACCTCGGTCGCTATAGCTTCTTCAATCAACCCCTCACTAAAGCCACTTACTGCTTCTTTGATAGCTTGTTGACGAGTTGAGCGGTCTTTAGCTTGTAATGTCTGGTAATCGCCCAATTCAACGACTGAGCGGTTATCATCTAACTTGTCGATGATTAGCTTATGGATTCTAGCTTCAAAAGCTATTCCAATCTGGTCTCTTACGATTCCGACACTATCACCAATCCAGATATCTTGCTCAATCGCATTGGCCAAATCCAAAAGATTAGCTTTGAATGTGACGATAGGAACAGATAAACGTTGCAATTCCTTGTAAGTTGCTTTTAGCAACTCGATCGGGTCTTCTATATCCTCATTCGTATAGACACCAAAGCGATGCTTGATGACACCATTTTGATGTAAGCCGTAGATGTTTCTAGCGGTCTCATTCGATACATAATTCTGCCCTGCAGGTTTGTCGACAGGGTCGCCTTTAGCAACAGACCACGATACATCTTTAAACTGGATTCTACGACCATAACCACCCGTAGCTTCCCCAGTTTCATCCGTGCTTTGTTCACCCTTACCACGCCCAATAAGAGCCGTCACAACCTCGTCAGATGATTCTTCATAGGTTATGTTCAGGATGTTAGAACCATATTCAAATTGATGCCCTGTTTTGCGTCCAAAACGCTGATTTAGGTCAATGTATCGTCCGATTATCTTGTTTTCGACAAAGGTATATCTAACTTTGAACTCGCAAGCGTAAGATTCAATCAATTTAACAAGAGCTTGTCTGACAGAAATGTAATAGAAAGACATATTACCATTAATTGTCAAACCGTCTACATAACCTAATTGGTAGCCAGTGCCCTTCAAAATCTCTCTTAAAACATCGCTTGCATTTCCGCCCGGTCGCTTATCTTCGATGATGAATGAATGCAAGTCACTTTCTGCTCTGTCTATCCCCTGGATAGTCAAACCGATGTCGTAAGATTTTTCAGAAATCCGAAACAAACAAAAAGCCCTGTCTCGTGATTGAAATCCGAAAAACTGGGCTTCTTTGATAATGTTAGGCTTGTAATCTACAGGAATTTCAAAGCTCGCTCTATCAAATTGATTTAATTCAATCGTATGAGTGAAATCTGCAAGGCTCGCTTCATCAATGACATCAATCAATTCTTCTGTTTGATTAAATAAATAGATCATGCGAATACCTCTTTATACTCAATACTATTTAGCAGAGCGCCTACAACTTGAAATGTATTAACGCCTTTTTGAAGTTTAAAATACCGACTATTAACCATGTCGAAGTTCATCAACTCGTTCCTGCCATTTAACGTGATTTCTCTTGTCTCACAATTAACAAGTAGATTTGGACCTTGAATGTAAGTAGCCTTTAGTCGAATATATCTCTGAGTTTCAAGATGTAGAATCCGAATCTCAGAGCCAGCTTGCGTTGTAAGTCTCAAAATAGGCTCTGTTGGAAAGTCTCCGTTATACGTTACTTTGTTTGTTGTAGCAGTTTTAGGTTCGGTATACTTGAACGGATCATGGCAAATAAAATGCAACTTGATAACCGTATCATTCGCATCTTCCAATTCTGGTTTCTTAACTTTTGAAAAGATTGCTTTATAATATCGGCCTGAATCATCACCGAATACTAATTTCTTGGCTTTACGAGAAAACAAGAGGCGATTTAATCGCTCGTACTGTTTCCGCATGCCTAAATCAGTAAATCCTGTTAACTTAACCTGTATTTCTATCTCACGCTCTTTATAAGTCGCACCATAGAGATATTGACCGTCTCGACCTTTGATAGTTGCAGTTTCGTGATGAAAATCAAGGACATCACGTCCTGTGGTGTTTGCCACAAAAAACGTTCCGTCCTCGTTGTTCATCTCTTGATTGAGGCTCACATCACCAAATCGAACTTCTAGGCCAGAGTTAAATGTTGGCGTGCCTCTTATTGTGTCGTTAAAAGTATACATTTAAACACCATTAAAGGCTTTGAGCCTTCAATCTTATCCTTTCTTCTTTATTTTGGATATTCGAAATGTCAGAAACAAAGGCTCTGAAATCATTTGAACCAAGAGCGAGGTTAATAATAGCCGGTTCTTTCGTCTGATTTACTTCATAAGTGGCTGATAATGTACCAGATACGTTATTTGAGAAATCACCCTGCAATGCATTAGACATTGCTGAAATTCTAGAACCTGCATCATCGAACATCGAACGGATGCCGTCTGCCATTCCAGATACATTGTTTTTGACATTTTCAAAGCCGCCCATCAAAGCAGTGTTGAAACCGCCCATGATAGCTTGACCAGCTGGTATCAGCAATCTACGGTCATAAGAGATAGGTCCTTTGTTTTCGGCAATCCAGCTAGCGATACCACCGACAAAATCTTGAACCGCTCCCCAAGCTGATTTTAGACCGTTTAAGAAACCATCGATGATAGCTTGCCCTGCTGCCCCTAAGTCAATATTCCATAATTGGTCAAAGAAGCCTTTAACTGCTTCAATAGCGCTAGAAACTCCACTTTTAAGCGCTTCTAATGCGTTTAAGAAACCTTCTTTCAAAGCGTTAGCAACATTCACTACAGTATCTTTAATCGCATTGATTGCAGTTGACACAAAGTTTTGGATACCCGTCCAAATTGTCGTAACTGTGTTTTGGATAGCGCTCAATACTGTGCTGATGATATTACTAATCGCATTAATTACCGTTGAGATAACTGTCTGAATACCTGTCCATACTGTTTGTGCAATACCTTTAACAGCTTCCCACGCACCACTCCAATTTCCTTGGATAAGCGCAGTTGCTACACTGATAATACCTGCTATTACATTCAAAACTGTTGAAATGATTGTTGAAATTACTGTCCAAACTGTCTGGACAATTGTAGTAAATACTGTCCAAACTGCATTCCATACCTCTTGAACAATCTGCATACCTGTTGTAATCACATTTTGGATCACTTCAATAGCACTTGTGATGAATTGCTGAATAGCAGTCCAAACTGCTTCAATAACTGGTTGAAGTGTATTCCATGCAGTCGTAGCAACATCTACGATACCAGTCCAAATAGTAGACATGAACTCAGAGAAACCAGTCCATAATCCCTTTATTGTTTCGACAATAGGGGTCAAAAAATCAACTAATCCATTCCATGCATTTTTAGAAATATCTGTGACGCTATTCCAAAGAATTACAAAGAACTCAACTAAACCGTTCCAAGCATTTTTGATAGCTTCAATGATTGGCATCACTACTTCAACGATTCCATTCCAAACCGTTGTAGCTACTGAAACAATTCCACCCCACAAAGCTGAAAAGAAATCTTTTAAAGCATTCCAAACATTCATTAAAGCTTCAACAATAGGACGAGCACCCTCTAAAAAGCTATTCCAGACATCTGAAGCTACCTGCTTAATACCTTCCCAAAGTCCAGAAAAGAACTCAGTAATGCTATTCCAGACATTCTTAATGGCATCTATTACTGGTTTTGCTTTTTCTAAAAAGCCGTTCCATGCGTTTGAAGCAGTTTCTTTGACTCTATTCCATAAGTTAGAGAACCAGTCAACAAAGCCGTTCCATGCGTTTCGAATGCCTTGCCAAGCTTTTGAAGCGACGTTAACAATTCCATCCCATAGACCTGTGAAGAATTTTCTGAATCCTTCACATTTATTCCATAACAGAACGAATACTGCAACCAGCGCAATAACAATACCAATAATCCAACCAACTGGGCCTGATAAGACTGCTACTATCGCTCCCCAAGCCGAACTAAAAGCTCCAGCAATTGCAGAACCTTCCATAATACCTGAAATGAACGTTCCAATTGCTGAAATAGCTGGCATAATCCACCCGCCAATTTTTGTCAAGATATTTAAGCCACCTAAGGCTATCCTAGCGAGTTTTGAACCTTCCGCCATAAATGTCAGTGCTGAGCTTGCTGCTTTAGAGCCTTTAGAAATGCCGATTAAGGCCATTCCCACATCTTTTATTGTTCTTAAACCAGCAATCCCACTTTTTGTTAAAACAACTGCTTTACTGAGACCATTTAAGGCAGTTGTCGTAGGTCCGATCAATGCCTTTGTTGTTTTAAAAGCAATAAACGCTTCAGCAATTCCTCTAATTTGAGCAGGGCTTAAACTTTCTACAACCTTGGCAAACGCTTGTAACGCCCCAGATGCTATATTTAACCCTCTACCTAGCTTTTGACCAAAAGATTCAAAATCTCCTCCAGCCAATGCAGAAACAACTTTCTTAATAGCTTGCCAGATTTCGTTTAATGTTACTTTGAAATTTGAAATAGCACCAGATCCTGAGAAACCTTTCCAAAATTCCTTCATTTTAGATACTGCGTTTGTTACAAATCCCGAAATCTTTTTCATGATTGAGTCAAAATCAATCTTATTTAACACATCTTCAAGGTTTGTTGCTAATTTATTAAAATCAATCTTATCAAGCTGATTCATGATAGCTTCAAGAGCCTTGATACCTGCTTTAGATAATGCGTCAAAAGCTGGCTTCAGTTTATTCGCTAGCGTCTCTTTCAAACCGTCTAACGCTTGATCAATCGTCTTGTAGCTTGTGGCCATGTCCTGCATCGACATCCCTGCACGTTTAAACGCTTCAGCGAAATCATCTGTTTTGACTTGTCCTGCTTGAATTTTAGTAATCAACTCATTTAAAGACATTCCCATCTCTTTAGCGACGGCACTCATACCTGCTGGAGCTTGTTCCATCATGACGCGGAAATCTTGCCATGAAATCTTCGGTTTAGCTAAAGCCTGCACCATTTGTTGAGACAAGGATTTCATGGCTTGTTTCGGATTTTCAGCGGATGCAGCAAGACCACCCATAGCCTTAACTAGTTCACCACTATCTCGACGACCGATTGCAGCCATCTGTGAGAACGTGCCAGCCATTTCTGAAGCTGAATAGATGGTTTTAGTCGCGTAGTCCTGCATGGCCTCTTTAGCTTCGTTAATTTGGTCTTTCCCCCAGCCTAGCTTACTAAGGTTCCCGTCGAACGTATCCCATGCTTTCTTGGAACTATTCAACTCACCGACCATTTCACCTAAAGAGCTCTTGATGCTACCAAAAGCCGAAGCGACCGCTGAACTAACCAAGTTAGCCCCCAGCATGGATTTAAACATTGAACCACTCTTATTTGAGATAGTATCAAATGCGGATGATGTCTTCTGAAGTCCGTTAATTGCCTTCTGTAGACCGTTCAAAGTCGAACTCATTCCTTTGTCGACCGCAGTCAGTACCGCCTCGACTGAATAAGTTTCTGCCATTATATACCTCCTTTCGTTACATATTTGCTCTCAGTAAGAGTTGTTTCTCTTTCTCTGAGAGTTGATACTTTTGCTTGTTAATATCTTTTTTCTTGTAAAAATCACTGTATTTTCTATACAAAGGAGTTTTACCGTCCGATTTAGTAGCTTCTACCTGTCTAGACAACCAAGCAGAACGATGCAAGAGTTCATTTTCATCTTGCTTCCTCAACAATACACCAGTCATTAACAAATCATACTCATACATTGTCATACGACCAATCTCGTTCATGTCAGTGATATTCAAAAATCGGACACAATTTATAATGATTTCCTCAAACGTTTCAAGAGATGATTTTTCAACTATTTCTTGAGGCCTTGGTTCATCTCCGACATCAAAGACTTACCCGCATTTGACTCACTCAGTTCTTGAAGGACATCATCAAACAACTGCTCTAAATCTTCATGCTCTTCAACGAATGTTTCAACATCAACCAAAGAAGGTCGTGGGCTTTCTGTGACTGTCCCGTGATAAATAACATCAGCCAATGAAGCGATATTTTTAGCATACAGTTCCGGAATTTTAGCAGATAGAGCCATACCGAATTTCAAACCTTTTCGCTCGATTGGATAAGCCTTATCTAGTGAACGAACGAATTTAACACCGAATTTCACATTGTGAGTTTTACCATTGATTACTAATTGCATTGTTGTTTCTCCTTTTTTCTAAAAAATACAATAAAAAAGAGAGGCACGAACCTCTCTTAATTTCTACCCACCGATCCCAGGTACTCCAGAAACTGAAGTTACAGAACTTGGTGAGCTAGTTGTTGTTTTAGTAGTGTCAGCAAACTCATACTGAACGACTTCAGCTTGGCTAGCGTTAAGAGTAGCATATCCCTTGACACCAGTTCCGTTTACTGCAATTTCAAGTTCTAACTCAATCAAATCTTCAGCGTTCTTGGTTTTCTTGAATGATGTCAAGTAACCTTGATAGTACACTGACTCGTATTTGTCACCTTGTTTCTTAGCATTCTTCTCGATTTCCCAAACTTCGATAAGTTCACCCTTATCCATTGCTTTTTCAAGTTTAGCAACAAGTTCATCATCTTCTGCCATGATCGTTGTAGCAGTGATTGAAACCTCAATACCACCGACAGATTGAAGAACGCCATCTTTTGTCTTAACTGAGTTAGCGTCACGGCTCTTTTCAGATGAATGTTCAGTCTGGAATGCTAACTTAGCGCCGTCAGCTTTGCTTGCTTCACTTAGTAAACGGAACAATAGAATACTGTCAATCCCTTTTTTTGCAATTGGCATTTTTTATCCTCTTTCTTTTATAAAATTGTAAATACTAAACGAACACGACCACGTTTCAGCGGTTCGACTGTCGTGTTGTCGTCAAAAAGCGATATTGTAGACTGCGAGATATTTAAAGCTAGATGATAGCCATCTGCCTCGCTAATCTTCATCGCTTCAGCAAAGATATTCGAACACATATCTGATACTTGTTTGCGTTTTTTACGGGTACTCCACACCGACAAAACCAACTCTACTGTACCTTTCACATCCGTTTTATTTGGAACGAGATTCGTCGTCGTGTCCTCAAATTCAACGAACGGATAAGGAACGTTGTCGTCTGGCTTGTAATCGTATGTTTTATAACCCAAAAAAAGACAACGTTTAAATACGCTGTCAAAAACTGCTTGCTCTCTTGATTTCATTTAACCAACCTTTCCAAATCATTTTTAAAAAGTTTTTTCTGATCATCAAAAGCTGGTTTGATAAACGGTTGTGCGCTCATTTTGCGAGTTCCTAACTCAACGTAAGCAGCATAATCAGTCCCTGGTGCCACTCTATACTTAAACCTATCTATCTTGCTACTGTTAACAGAGATAGAGCGTTTAGTCGCTCCTGTTGGTTTGACAAATCGCCTATTTTGACCTCTACCTTCATAGTGACCTCTAAACTTGGAAGCATTGGTAACTGCTTTCTTCTGCATTTCAGTACCATTTTTTTCAATGATACGCTCCACTTCTTCCATTTTAGCGACTCTTTGAAGTTTGGTTTGAAGTTTATCAAGGCCTTTTAATTCAAAACGTAAGCTACCCAATAGTGTTGTCCTTCTCTAAATAGAATACTCTCCCAGACTGCTTATCTGCTCTGCATTTATAGCGTTCTTTTCGATAATTGAGATAAGTGAATGCGATTTTAGGTGCATTTTGGAAATAAACCACTTTTGAACCTCGTTTATATTCACCAAAAACTGCGACTTGCTTATCGATACCCAAATCCATTACATGAACTGGAACAATCAAACCTTCACCTTCGCTAGAAGTATATTCACCTATTTCTGGATCATAAACTTCTGGTTGCTTAGTGATAATCTCCACTCTAGCGTTATATCTCATAGCATCTTAAACCCCGCATTGAACGTTTTTGAGCAAACTCGCTTAATCACACTATCGTATTCTTTGAAATCATCAGAGTTAAATGTCATAGATGTGCCTTCTAAGGAATGATTACTCATCCCTTCAGCACCTATCCTATTAAAACGTTTAATTATGACCTCGGTAATGATATACTCAAGGCCTTCTGGGACATCATCCACGCCTGCATAGGCTAAAAAATTAGCAGTTGTCAACATTGCTATAGTTGTGAGCAACTTATCTTGAAGATTATCCTCAATCCCTAGCAATATCTTTGCTTGAACGATATTTGCCATGTTATCCCTCCAATACTGCGATAAGGTCCTCTTTGTTCAATGTTGAATAACCTTCGATATTGCGCTCTTTGGCAATATCTTTTAAATCTTTAACCGTTAAGTCGCTGTAATCGATAACTTCAGTTTCAGCAGGCTTTTTAGGATGATGTCGTCTTAACATCATTCCCATTAAGCACCTCCGAATTTAACGACTTTTGAAGGATCGTACAAGTATACACCGTAGTGTTCATCACCAGTGATAACAGTAGTTTTCTTGAGGATGTCACGGTCTGTTTCAATAGCTACATCACGTTTAAGATTGATAACGAATGCTCCGTATTTAGCAACATCATCTGTATCTGTGTCAGTAGCTGAAACTTTAACAAGGAAACCTTTACCTTTTTCAACTTTCTTAGAACGTACGATTTGAACACCATGCGCTTCACCAAAAGTACCAGAAACAACGATGTTGGCGCCGATTTCTGAACCACGAACCCACTCTTTAGCTGTATCTTTACGTAAAGCAATAGCATCTTCAGGATTGATAAGAGCAACGTAACGTGCATCTTCTTCATCTGCGAACACTGCCAAGGCTTTATCAAGTGCATCACCAGTTGTGGGTGCTTCAGCGACGAATTGAGTAGCTTTTTTAGCTTCTTCAACCAAATCATTATCTACTTTGTTAGCAATAGCCAAAGCAATTTGGTGTGTAGCTTGACCAATTGGGTCGCCGTAGCCAGAAAGAACCGCTTCGTCTGTAAGTTCGATACCTTTCCCGGCTTTCTTAATGGTCATTGTAGATTTTTTAGTAGTCAATTGGTCAGGAGTGATAGCTTCACCTTCAGCTACATCTTTAGCGTCACCAGAGTATTCCCATTTAGGAACTGTGATTGTAGTACCTGGTTGTCCGACAAGCATGCGCTCAACGTAAGCAAGTGGTGTGAATTTAATCATTTTGTCAAGCTTAGCTGATACCATATCAGCCATTACTTCAGGGTTGACCATTTGTGCAATTTTAGTTTGTGTCATTGTCTATTATCCTTTCAACTTATGATAAAGTTCTGGGTTGTTTTGGAGCAGTTCATTCCTACTCTGGTAACCCATTCTGTTAAATTGTTCTTTGGTAATCTCACCAGCTGAAGTGTCTTCCATCTTCTTCGGTGTCTTACCTTTTAGTTTCTCACTGACCTTTTTATCAGCAAGTTCATTCACTAATGCAACAAAGCCTTCTACAGCCTCCTGTGTAGCCTCTGCGGTATCTTTGACAACAAGACCTAGGATTTTATCATCAACTGCAATACCGCCCTCGGAAAGCATTTTAGAAGCTTCTCGCTCTAGTCCGCTACGATTGATTTTAGCTTCCAGTTCAGCAATGTATGCTTTTTGTTTTTCCTGCTCATACTCTGCTTTCTGGGTTTCGTTCATCTGACGTAGCTTTTCGGCTTCATCAAGCTTTTCTTGCATTCGTTTATCGAATGACTTTTCTTGTTTAGCCAAGCGTTTCTTGATTAGATCATCAACTTCACTTTGAGTGAATGTTTTCGGTGCATCTTCAACCGTTTTAGGATTGTCGACTGTTTCCTTTTCGATTTCCAATACATCTTCTTTTACTTCTTCTGCCATTTCAGGCCCTCCTTTTAAGTCCGAGTGGACTGATATCCTTGGCTTTTAATGTCGTCAAAGTTCGGACAATATAAAAACCGTACGGGATTCCATACGGTTAAGTTTTATAATTCGATTCCTTCGATTTCTGCTCGAATTTCTAGCCAGTATAAATACTGACCCATGGCGCACTTTTGATTTTTTAAAACTTCAATTGAGCATTTTGGCTCAAAATTGAGCGTACCAGCTTCGTATTTGATAACCATTTTATGTAATTTTGTATATTTATCCTTAAGCGCATTGTATTCATCGATAAAACGTCTTTGCCAATCTTCCATATTTCTGTTCCTTTCTTTTAAGTTTCTATTAGGATAACTTCGCAAGCTACCACTGAAATTCTTTTTACAACCAATTCACAATTCAAAAAATCGCATGGATAACCTCCATCCAAATCCTTGTTATTGTGGCAAACTGAAATGTCTTGTTGTTGATCTATCACTTCACAAAGTTCTTTGACTTTCATTTTCTACACCTTTTCTGAGCATGAAAAAAGCACTTAGATTTCTCTAGGCGCTTGTTGATAGATATTCTTCATATTCTTTACGTGCATAGTCAGGCATCTTTCTCTTTGCTCTGACGATAAATTCATCAAGTGGAGTATCATTGTTTGACCTACTAGAATTATAGAAATCACTTCTAAAACGATGAATCCATCTTTTAGAGCGCTCACTTGTAAAAACTGGTGGGTAATCTTTTGAAAATTCCTCCAATATTTGCGGATGATTTTTTTCTAAGAATGCTTGACTAAAGAAAATTGCGTTCCCTAAAAAAGCAACCTGTTCATCTGTCGCTTTTTTCAATGGTTCAAACAAGATATGTTCTAAATATTTTGTTTTCAATCCACTACCTCCACTTCAATAATTCTTCGTTTAGTGTCAAAAGCCATCTCTTGCACCGTTTCAGAGAGAATCTTAAACCTTGTATTTGGTTTAATTATGAACTCTTTTTCGTCGGCGTAATTACTCAATTCACTGATATACGCACCAACAGATTGACCTTTCTTTATGAGTATATTTAATTGAATTTCAACATCTCCGCCTCCAAACTCATCTATAACTGCCCTATCAAGACTAGTACTCATAAATCCTTTATCAATCACTAGTGTTTTACCGACAGCATTTACTAAAAAATCGTCTTCTGATTGATTGAATAGTCGATAAGTTTTAAAAGTTTTTTCTGCTTTATATGTTGAAATAGCTGAAATAATTTGCTCAGATTTCTTCTCAATATCATTATACCACTTTTTAGTCTCATCGCTTAATTTTTGTGAGCTTCCACCTGTGATTTTATCTAGAAATCCTTGTCTTCCTTCTCTCAATACATGGTTGTAATCCTCGTACATCGCTGTTGTATATTCATGGATAGATTCCACTTCATGACTAGATAGATTCTTCAACCACTTCTGATAAGACTTTTGCTTTCTGAAGAAGTCGTCTATTTCTTTTGGATCTTTAGCTTCAAATACTTTATCAATTTCTTGTTGCTCTTTATTATTTGATTTTTTGTGATTAAAATGCGGTACTGTTGTACACCGACAATTCGGATGAAAAGGCGGTGCGTTCAATGCTGGAACCAACTCAGATACTTTAAATATCTTTCCGTTGAATGGTTGACAAATTTGACACGCTTTTAATTCAGTCATGATTTCAAACTCTTCAACACCATTTGCTTCATAGTTAGCTTTCTGAGCCTCTGAGTATACCCTTGCCGATTCTGTCACTGCTAACCGTCTAGCGTAGCCATAAGACACATCGAACTCTTTACGTAGCTGATTGATTAAAAGGTTTGTGCCTTTGCCTCTTAAAACGGTATCAGCAACACCTTTCTTAACGATATCTCGCAACTCGCTTTGTCTTTCCCAAATTCGAGAAGACCACGTCGCATTATTGAAATTAGCGTATGTAATCGTATCTGCTGATACTTTTGAAGCTTCAAAACTTCCGAGAGTCATATTCAAAACACCAGCGCTGAACAGATTCTCACGTCTGACAGACTCCGTTAAATGCTTATCAATGATTTCAAACTCACTCAAAGCCAAATCATACTGATGTAGCTTGATATTCGCTTGCAACACTTCAAGGCGACTTGTCTTCATCTTCAAGTTATACAATCTCATCAAGTCATTCTCTGCCTTCGTGAAATCCTCGCTCGTCACCTTCTGACCACGTTGTCTCAAGAGATTAGCACGTTCAACAAGTTGCTTGGCTTTAAATTCAACATTGACCATATCAAGCCTATCAGCTCTCTGCTTAGCTTCTAGCTTCGTGATACCCTCTTTATCAGCATACCTTTGCCAAAAGCTATCAATTTCTTTCTGAATGTTATTAGCGTGTTGTTGATAGACACCGTTCAGTTGATAAGCTACTCTCTTATCTGCTAGTTCCCTAGCCTTTTCTTCCGCGCGATACCTATCTTCCCAATACTTACTGGTCAACATCTGCTATAACTTTCTGACTTTCATCTATTTCAGCGTCTGAGTAGATTTTTTGTTTTTCTAGACGAACTTCAAGGTCGCCCATGGCTTCCTCTTCTTTCTCCATTCTTTCGATTTCTTTCTGCGGATCATCAATGATAGATAGAACAGATAGCTTAGTCTCTTCAGATACTTGTCCAGATAACTGTCCGACAATCTGCGCTTCTTCAAGAATGTTTCTTGGAACGTTTCTAGTAAATGTATAAGTCAACCCTGTCCACGCATCCTCGTATACAGCAGTCAAAGGCACGCTGAATACAATCTGATACAAGCGATTAAATGCAGATTGTAGCTTCCTATCTTTCATGCGAGCAAGGTTGTCCATCGCCTGCAATTTAAAAGCAAGAGCAGTACCAGATGAATTTCCAAAATCAGCTTCAGACATATTGGCAACCATAGAAATAGCAAAGATAGACTCTTTCAGTAAGCTGATAAGGTTCTCTTGGGTCGTGTCTGAACTTGGCTTCTCAAGGAAGTTGACTTCAGGCAAAGGTCCGTCACCATTCTTCCAAAGATTGAAAATCCTATTCTCTCTGATTTGACTAGCATCTTCATCTTGTAGTTCGACACCCAGCACTTTCAAATAAGCGTCTGCGAAATAATCCACATCATTCGCTTTCTCGCTTGCTGCCTTATTCAAAGCATTAATCAAAGTCTTGACGCTTTCAAAAATGCTTTGTCGTTCTTCGTTCTCAATCAATTCAACAACTGGGATAGAACTATAGATGTGCTGAGTACGCTCACCGAATTTTACTGTTCCACCAGTTGAAAAAGCAGCGTCAATCACCTCATTATTCGTGATAACTTGTCCAACACCTTTTTGGCTATTCTCATTAAACGTATATCTTACTGCGAATAACGGGCGTTCTTCAATACTGTTATCATGCACGATGAACATATTAATTGGACTGTTATAAGTCGCTCTGGTCTGCTTATATTCGTTTTGATAAACATAAATAAACGCATGACCAAACACACTAGACATCTTAGCAAGTTCAAACTCTGAATCTTCCATGTCGTTAATCTTACGGAAATCAGAGACAAACTCGTTCACGTTTTCATCTTCGTGCTTGATTTTGACAGGGACACCGATTTGATAGCCTGTGAACGTATCGACAATATATTTTGCATAATTAAAAACCAGACGATTGTCTGGCTTCCAGTTATCTTTTTTAGGCATTTTCAAGACTTCATGTTGTGAGAGATACATATCTTCGCTCTCAACATAGTTCTTGACTAGCTTGCTCATGTGAAGCCTGATTGCTTCAGTAACAAGTTCTTCAGTCACTTCATCGCTTGTTGTCGTAATGACCTTTCGTTTATTAACAAAAACTTTTGCCAATTTTAAAAACCTCCTTTGAATAGTTTGATTTTTGTTTTATATATCCTATCTTGCAAAGCATATCTAATCGCATCGATGCAGTGATTATAGCCATCAACTGGCTCGTTGATGTACTCATTTGTCTTCTTGTCTTTCTTCCAAGTGTAATTTTCAAGTTCTTCAATCAGCTTTACGCATCTTTCATCAACTACCCAATCATACTGAAGCAAGTATTGTATGCCCTGCATGACTGAGCCAGGACCTTTCTGCACATCAACAACCCGAGGGATTCCAAGATTTCGCAATTCTTGATTCGATTTCTTTTCGGCACTATCAGCCATAATTTGTTCCTTGGCATACCCAAGGGCCTTGATACTTTCTGCAATCTTGTCATTTGTCAATCCCTTTCTTACAAATTCTTCGACTACATATAAACGCTTGTTAGCATCGTCTATCCTTACATGAAGCAAGGCTGACGGGTCATTGATGAATCCATAGTCAAGACCAAAATAAGACGGCAGATGCGCCAGCTCGTCTTTATTAAGCAATCGTTTCTCGTACTTTGGAAAGACTAGCTTGTCCAATGTCGCAAACTCACCCAGAGCGTAAATCTTGTAGTACGCTTCATTTCTGTTGGCCAGTTCTTCGATATTCTCAATCGTGACCTTGTCTAAAAAACGATTATCTTTGTAGGATGTGTGATAAACAACCGTATTTTTTGGTTTCTTAACAAAAAAAGCGTTGTAGGTCCAGTTGACTTTTGAAACTGGGTTAAACATCAAGAAGATTTGTTTCTGCTTGTGTTTTTTATCCCTGAGACGAAGCGTAAGCTGCGTGTAATCGTCTAGCGTGAACTCAGATGCTTCTTCCATGACCACATCCGAAACGCCCTTAATGGACTTAATTTTCTCCGGATTGTCTAACCCTTTGAAAATAAACTGTGCACCGTTTGGTAACTCAATTCGATAAGCTGAATTGTTAACCTTGCACTTATCAAGTAACTGCCAATTATCCAAACATTGCTTCACATCTTCAAAAATCGAGTCATAGACTGTCGACCCCACTTTACGCAAAAAAAGTATTTTACGTGGATGCTTCCAATCTTGACAAGCCTTAAATACAACCTTTTGAATGACACCATGGCTTTTACCGCTTGATGCTCCACCGTAATGGACTTCAGTAAAGGTTGAATAGTCTGTCAGCTTGTCATAGATATGCTTATTGAAGACCCTGCTTGGATAGTCAATGACTATCTCGATTTTAGGCTTACTCTTCGTCAGCATCCCAATCACCTACTTTGATTTCGATAGTGCGTTGAGTGATATCGATGTTATTTTGATACATTCCTAACGTTTTCGCGTATTTGTCCGATGCTGACAACATTATAGATAGATCAGGAGGAACTTCCTTGACTGACTGATAGCCTTCCCCGTCGCCGACAAGTTTAACGTCTTTAATCTCACGTCTGATAATTTTCGCCCAAAACTGCTGAATGTCTACCGAATTTAGCAAAGAAAGCTCCGTCCTGCGCTCATCAAAAGCATTTTTTAGTTTTTCAACGACTGGTGGAATATGTTCATACTTGTTCATACCTGCTAACATATTTGAAGCTGACGTTCTCGCAGTTTTCTCGCTAAAACCAGCTTCTTTTGCTGCTTGCGTAGCGTTCTGGAAACCATTAGCCATGTAAGCCAGCACAAAGGATTTCTGTCTATTCCTGGAGGCAGGCCAGTCTGACATCAAATCTATAGCATGTTTTTTTAATTCATTGATAGCCATTTCTTCACGTTCATTCATTGCTACCTCCTTTCAAAAATCAAAAAAAGCCACACAATGTGTGACTTAATGAAGACCTCTCACAGACTTTGCAGGAATCGAACCCACGATAACAGTTTTGGAGACTGTTGTGTTACCGCTACACTAAAAGCCTAAAAATAACGATACCAAGGGTTGAACTAAATAATACAACGAGGAAATCACCAGCTTGCCACCCCTGATACCGTTAAACATTAAAGGAGCCATCAAGTACTTACCTTACTCGTTGACAATACCATAATATCACTTTAGGAATTCCAAAGAGTTCCATTAGTTCCATTTTTTAGAAATTTTTTTCAAAGCACTCTCTCTAGCCCGATGAATCGTCCCACGTCCGCAACGTAACTGAGCCTGAATTTGACTCCATGACAATCCATCAATGTACAACAAGCGCATGATAATATTTTCCACAGGATCATCCAATGACTCAATCACTTGCACAAGCTCGTCCCGTTCCCTATAGAGTTCTTGGATTTCGCGGTACAGCTGTTCTGATTTATCAATAATCAACACATTCAATTCTTCAGAGCGATTAGACGAGTTTTCTGACTTTGGCATATTATTAAACTGCTGTCCTCGCAAAATGCTCGATTTCAAGCTGATAATTTCCTGGTGCTTAGACTTCGCTTTGATATCGATGTACTGCAAAGCTTTTAATCGTTGCTTGATATTTATCGTCAATCTTTCACCTCCTCGACTTCAATACCCTCACAATCGAACACCCAGCCGAAGCCATTCGAAACTACTTCCTTTTTCGTGAGTTTATAGCACTTTTCTGAAAAAAAAGTACTTTTTGTAAAAAGGAGTACTACGGGAGAAAAATGTCCGTATTTATCTGCTAAATTTGCATTTTGATTGACAAGATATAAGTCCCCGTCGTTTCGGTTTAGAAGTTTAATTTCGTATTTTTTCTCCTTTTCTACTATGTAGCCGTCAAGCCATGCTCGAGCGAAGAGGTCTTGGTTATCTACAAATATAAACCATTTTTTTATTTCGGCATTTTCGTGAACCAGCTCCATTGCTTGGTATAAAGAATACCCTAGACCTCTGCAATGTTCTATCCAATCAGCCACGAACTGCGGAACTTGGACTTTATTCAACTCACTTCGAATCTTATCAGCATCCTTCAATTGATTGCCAACCCATGCTCCCTCAAGTTTTCCTTGCTCGTAGCCTTCACGCCATTTTGCATGACTAAAATCTTGCTCAAATTCACCCATGATGGCCTTTAGCCAAACTTCACGATCATGCACTGGCAATTCTCGCAATCGAGCTAGTATGTTCTTGACATAACGAGGTGCTTCGTCTGCATGGCCTGTTTCTGGTTCGTCTAGCTGTTCTAAGTCTTGTAAAAAGATTTGGCGCGCTAGCTCTGCTCCTTCAGTATTCCATACACCCTCAAGTTTTTTATACTTCTCAACCAATTCATTAAGTTTCATCTTCCAACTCCTTTATTCTCTTCTTCCAGTTTTTCACTTTCTTTTTAAGCAAGTCACGTTCCTCAGACCTACTAAAAGCGAGCGATTTGACACACGGCTCAGATAGTTCAACTATCCTTGCCTCCGTTTGCTCGATTGTACGTTTCAGTCCGTTGATTACTGTTTGTTTGTCATACTTCATTAATTATCCTGCTTGTTTTTCTAGCCAGTTAAATAGCAAACCAAACTGTTCTGTCACCAGCTCATCATCATTGTATTGTTTGCAAATTTCTCCGATAGACGACACAGCCCATTGCCAATAAGCATCCGTTCCGAATCCAACTTCTTGGCTCTTTTGATTGCTGTGTGCCATCCACTCAGGAATGACTCTGCTAAAGAAATCAATATAATTGATTTTCATGGCAATTCCTCAATCTTGATATAGATCCCAACTGTGTCAGCCCAGAACTTTTCGACAATCTCGCTGGCCACTTGTGCATCGTCTTGCCAATATCCAAGTTTCGTCATGCAATCCTTGAGCAACTTCTGTAAATTATCTGTATCCGGCTTTGTGGTCTTGTACTGACCATCATAGCTTTTTTTGATACGAGGGAAGCACCACTTGACTGTCAGCCGAATCGCTCCTTTAAATTTATCAGGAGGCACATGCTGGGCAAGCAAGCTCTCAAATTTCGCTCTGGCATTTTTCAGATCCTCTGGCTCATAAAAGATTGGCTTACCAGATTTTACATTTACCTTTTTTTGCTGGTGGGTCGTTGTCGGAATTTTTTGCATCGGTAAAAAGAATTCAATCATTTTTACCTCTTTACTAATCTGATACAACTATAGCAATTACACGACCATCATCAAATAATTTGAATTCTGTCTTGATAATTTCATAATCATCATTTTCTAACTCTCCAATATACTCATTGATGTCATCTTGAAATTTTTCAATAGCTGTTTCGGTATTTTCGAGATCAAAGTCAGCCTCACTAAATTTACTTTTAAAAATATCTACATACATTTTTATTTCACCTTTCTAATTTTACATGTTTTTGTTTGTTATAATTTTGCGCCCTTTGCAAAAGATGAGACAAAGGATAAAGGGGCAGGACTTACAGCCCCTTTTCCTTTTCTCTTTTGCTTTTACGAAGGAAAAGTCCTTTTATAACCTTGAATAAGGTTATTACCTTAATTTTTCTAGAAAAAATTGTAACTTTTTCCTATTTTTCCAGATTTGACAGGAAAAGAAAAATACACAGTTTTTTCTATTTTGAGAAAAGAAAAAGTTAGAACTTTTCTAAAGAATTCTTTGTAACTTTTTCCTATTTTTCCTTTTCTTTTATAGTAAAAACAATACCGTTTTTGATGTCAAAACTTTCATGTTCTTCAACATAATTTTCCACTGTCTTTTTACTTTTCACTCCAAAATATTCTTGAATTTCTTCCACGGTCACTGGTGAAACTCCATCAAAAAGTGCACTATACGCCGTCTCGAGTTTCTTGTTCCGTTCCTTTAAGTTTTCCTCTTTAGATTTTCGACCTCCTCTTGCATTGGCTGCTGCTTTCTTCATATAACTGTTACTCTCCTCCAGCTTAATATCCGCCAACACGCCTGATTCATCAAGTGTATGCACTGGATAACTGAACCACATGTTGACTGGCTTGAACTTGGCAAACTCTCGGAGCGTGCCCTCGACTCGCCACGCAGTCGCTATCTGGATCTTGTTGCGAGCTTCTTCGAGCTTATCCACGAATGGAGCACGATCCATCACATCAGGGATACCTTTTTCAAAGTGCGTTCGCATCTGCGCTGGGCTTAATAGGTCATCTAGTCCGACATTTTGCTGGTAATAAGCGTTATTTCGTTCTTGTAAAGCCTGTTTGTACACTTCGCACGCTGCCTGATTCAGCCTTTGAGTAAGCAATTCTTCTGATACTTCCAGCTCGACCAAATCGATAAGCGCGTCAGGATCCCGAGCAAATACACCCGAACCACTAGCGCGGTCCATGGACTTCTTGCCACCTTGAGAACCTTTCGAGTGGTGATGGCAGTAGATAACACTAGAGCCTAACTCTGTGGCTACCTTATCGAATTGATTGGTAAAGTGTGCCATCTGGTCTGCACTGTTCTCGTCTCCAGTCAATACTTTATAGATTGGGTCGATGATAACTGCGATATAATTCTTTTTCAAAGAGCGACGAATAAGTTTAGGAGCCAACTTGTCCATCGGTACAGTTTTCCCACGAAGATTCCAGATATCGATATTCTGGATGCTTTTAGGTGGTAATCCCATAGCTTGATAAACATCACGAAAACGATGCAAGGCAGACGGACGGTCTAGCTCCAGATTAACATATAAAACACGTCCTTGGGTACAATCCCAACTAAGCCATTTCTTTCCCTCGGCAATTGCGATTGACATTTCAATCAAGGCGAATGACTTACCAGCTTTTGAAGGACCAGCAATCAGCATCTTATGGCCTTGACGAAGGACACCTTTTATCAACTCAGGAGCTAACTCTGGCAAGTTATCCCAACTATCGGCCAATCCTTCAGGATCAGGTAAATCATCGTTCAAATCTTCGATGTATTGATACCATTCATCCCAATCGGCCTTACCAATATTCGTATCTACCAAGAATTGCTTCTGTCCATTACGGATGAACCCAGGCATACGAGATAGTCTACTTGGATTTCGATTCTGTGTATCGACGATAATGCCGTTCTTTTGACAAATCTTATAAAGATAATCAACCCTATTACGGTATTCTTCGTAGTTCTTAGCGTCTACTTTCACGATAGCGTGTAACGACTTGTTTCCACTGTGGACTAAGGCTGCAATCGGTAGCTCCAGCTCTTTATAAATGGCGTTTTGCTTGTCAATTGGCATACTGTCGGATTCCACCAGAGCATAGCGAAAATCTGTCACATTTTCATTTTTTGCGCCTTTCCCATCCATTGGATTGAATCGAACCCATGCGCCGGCTTCTTCGTGATAATCACCTAGCACTGCACCGATATCGCCATTACATCTACTAAGTTCTTCAATCAATTGCCCAGCAGTCCGATCATAAGCTCCCTTAGTTGGCAGCCATTTGACAATCTCGCCTGTTTCATCGTCAGTCTTTGGATAACATTCAGTCACATAACCGACATTTTCGCTAGCCTCGAAGAGTGTTTCAAGGTATTTGATAATCTCCTGAACTGGATTCCAAATAGTTGGCTCATGGATTTCCTTACCTTCAATCCAATCTTTGTTAATCACACGATAATCACGGTCTATTGTATCGGTCCAGCCTAACTCATGTGCATTCTCGCTATCATAGCTGGATTGCGACACCCAGCCATTTTCTTTAGCAAGTTGGGTAATCGTCGCACCAGTCACAATCGTTCCTGCTTCTTCGTTGAAGGTATCCCATTTCTTGAAGCATTCAAATTTCTTGTACCGGCTATCGTTTTGTGACCAGTTATCCCAATCTGCTGCAGTATAGCCCTCATGCTTCAAGGCCATGCCGACCGACAACCACCCCTCATATGAGAGGGTAGCTGGGTCAATATAATTTAATAATGGTAGTAAATCAAATTTTTCTTCTGACATTTATTTCTTACACACTCCTGTTCTGACTTCTTCTCTCACGATTGCACCATGTTCCTCAGTCAAGCAGTTTAAACGATGTCTAATTAGATTAAGCAATGCCCAATGCGAGCTATGCTGTGTGATTAAATCTAAATACGTCTCTGGTTTATCGAGGTCAGGAGCAACCGATAACCATTCATGTAGAATATCTAATGAATCTTGTATTTCGCTAACATAAGCAACCAATTCTTCGTAACTGTTTAAAATATTTCTTTGAGCCATAATAAAAACACTCCTTGTGTATGTTGAAAAGAAGTGTCCACTCGTGATATAATAGATTTCACGGAGTTTACACTTCGGGTGGACAGCTTAGAACCGTCTGATTGGCGTTAGGGGTTCTAAGTTGTTTTTTTATTTGAGTAACTCAACCGCTCTGCGAATCGCTTCTGACTTTGTAACCTGTTGATTTTTACAATAACTCTCAAACTTATCGAAAGTTTCTTGTGTCATTCTCACAGTTACACGCTTGTCTTGTGGCTTTTCAGCTTTGGGACGACCTACTGTTTTTTTATTGTCAGTCATGGTTCACCACCTTTCTGTCTGACAACAATTATTATAATTCTTGTCAGACAAATTTGTCAAGTGTTTTTATTAAATTTTCAAAGAACTTTTTTAATTTGGTACATATTCTTTAGGATTAACATTTTGCGGAAGTCTCCAACCGCTGCTTGCTATTCTATTTATCATATTTTTGGCATTTTCAAAGCTCCATAGACCGACATTTCTAAAGCCATATCTTTCCAATAATCGAATCTGCTTTGGTGTGGTCAGACCTTCTGACTGTCGCTTGCTAAGTCGGTCTAGTAACTTGCTAGCTTTACCGTAATTTCCGATTTCGTCAGTAAAAATTCCAAATTTTTCTAAGGCTTGTAACTGATTTTTTGTTGGAGGAGACTGCTCGATTCCAAAGTTAGGTACATAGTTCGACAAATCTTCAGCATGGATAGACATTTCAAATTGCAATGGATCTACTAGCTTACGTTTACGCTTGCGCATTTCTTCCAGCTGTTTTGCCAAAGCCTCTTCACGCTGTGCGACGACGTCCTCGGTTGCCTTGACTTCCATATCTTCAAGGTCAAGCATTACACCAGTTTGCTCTTCCATGTTCTCAACCATCTTTTGAGCAACTTCTGGAGTCTCACAGATTAAGTGAGCTGGTCGGCAAAGCTCGTGTCGTTCTGTATGCCAGAGGAAGTCTAGCAAGAGTAATTCTTCCTTTCCTGGATGCAAGCGAGTCCCACGCCCTACCATCTGGCTATACAAAGCACGCACCTTAGTCGGTCTTAGAACTACTACGCAATCAACTGATGGACAATCCCAGCCCTCTGTTAGAAGCATGGAATTGCATAAGACATTGTAGCGGTCCTTCTCAAAATCTTCTAAGACTTCTGCACGATCCTTGGACTCTCCATTGACTTCAGCGGCACGAAAGCCTTTTGAGTTTAAGATGTCACGAAACTTTTGCGAAGTTTTAACTAAAGGTAAGAATACGACTGTCTTGCGGTCTGCACATTGCTTGACCATTTCGTCAGCTATCTGCTCCAGGTATGGATCCAGTGCCGTTCCGACATCGCTCGCTTTAAAATCGCCTGCCGACATGCTGACATTTGATAAATCCAAGCTAAGCGGAATTGTCAGGGCCTTAATTTTAGATAAGTAGCCTTCTTTAATAGCTTGGACTAGCGAATATTCATAAGCAAGGCTATCGAAGTAAGAGCCTAGGTTCTTCATGTCTCCGCGGTCTGGTGTGGCAGTTACTCCTAATACATTCGACTGCTCGAAGTAGCCAAGGACACGCTGATAACCATCTGAAATGGCGTGATGGGCTTCGTCGACTACAATCGTATCGAACCAATCAGGAGGAAATTGACTAAGTCGTTTCTCTCTCTGCATGGTCTGGACTGATCCGACGACTACTCGATACCATGAACCGATAGAGGTATTCTCAGCTTTCTCTAGTGCTGTGCCAAGCCCAGTCGCAGTCTTAAGTTTGTCGCTAGCCTGCTCTAAAAGCTCCGACCTATGAGCAAGGACAAGCACACGCTTGCCCTCTTTCACTTGGTCTTCAATGATTTTGGAAAATACAATCGTCTTTCCACATCCAGTTGGCAATACTAAGAGCGTGCGCTTGCGACCTTTAGCCCATTCAGCTTGAACAGCTTCCCGTGCTTCCTGTTGATAAGGTCTTAATTGCATCCCTTACCTCCTAGAACTGTCCAGCTTGGTATCCAGCTTGTCCTTGTGGTTGTTGTCCAAAGTTCTGCGGTTGTGGTTGCTGGTAACTTGCTTGTGTAGTTTGTCCTGGTTGCTGATTCAACACTTTTGTATAATCCACATCTTCAGGATAGAGCATAGATTTGACTTCGTTATAATTATTTTCCTTGTACTGTCGAGTTCCGACTTTACATACACCAGTTGCACCGATGATGGTGTTCCAGTTCATGCGAAGTGGTTCGCCTTTTTTCTTTTGGCCAATTGCAGCAAAGAAAGCAGATAGCATTCCTTCAGTTGAGCTGTGCAGGAATAGATTGTGTCGCAATTCTGTTTCGCCTTCGTTAGCTACAATCTTGATGCTGACGATAGCCTTGTTACACGCTGGCAATTTTCCGGGATTTTGTGGATTCGGCGTGTGACGTGTACGTTCCATGCCAACGACTGTAAAATAGTACAAGCCGTCAGGTAGTAAGACGCGGTCCGAGTCTTTTTCAATCGTGTCTTCCCAGCCAATTTCGTGATCAAAGTTGTTGTATTGTTGTTGTGTCATGTTGATTTCTCCTTTAAGCTAAAATAGTAATTTTTTTGTTGCTAGCAAGTTCATTTTTTAAATAATTTGCGATGTTTTCTACGGCTTCTAATTTCCATTTGCCCCCATCTGCTTCAAAAAGCGCAAGATTCGCCGATTTATTAATGCGGAAGACGAATTGACTTGCTGGTTGTTCCACTTCGTTGAAGGTACGATATGGTCTCAAGGTTACTGGATTTGGAGTTTTAGCTTGTGCTAGGCTTGCTACACCATCGCGAACCGTAGCCATTTGGCTGATGCCATTGTCCTGTACTTCTGCACCTTTTTCGATTTTCAAATGGCTAGCAAAATCCAAAACCAAATTACGGTCTGCATCATCGATAAACATAGACTGCAGCATAATATTGAATTCTTCCTGGTCGCGCCAATTGCTAAAAGGAATAACTGGAACGGTTGCTTTTACAGATACGAGCTGAGGACGTTTACCATTTTCAAAATCAACTTGATCATATACAGATACCTTATGGAAACTGTCCACGACAACTACAAGTTTACGATCGCTGATGAAATCGTTATTTGATTTGAGATAGTCAACTAAACTTTTGAGCGTCTGAAGCTCAAGGATAGGTGCGTACTTACGAGGGTTAAGTTCCTGTAAGTTATATTCATTGCTGTCAAAATATTCCTTCCCGGTTTCTGAACGAATGATTTTGTTTTCTTTACCCGCTAGTTCGACTGCGTACGATAATGCATCTTTAATATTTTCTGTCATGGTTAGTTACCTGCTTTCTTTTTGTTGTAATCAATGATATTTGTGCTTTGTTGTTCTACTTCCTCGACGAGTTCGCCAGTGTCAGTTCTCATGTCTCCGTTGTCATCAAAGTAAGTCTGACCTGGAATGCCACTTTTGAGCTCGTTAGCGTGAATTTTACCAGTGTCGTCACGACCGACAATGACAGTTGTTGCGACACCTTTCTGCGGTGCCAAAGTGGATTTGACTTCCATGCCTGTCTTAACAACAGTACGCTCATCATCCGTTGACATCGTCAGTGTGATCGTGACCTTACGGGTTGCTTTAGCTTCTGTATTAAGGTCCAGAATATTCTCAAGAACTTTCTCAAGTTCTTTGTCAACCTTTTCTTGTAGGGCTGTATTTGCGATTTTTGACAAATCGATTTTAATAGTTTTATCTTTCATAGATACTCCTTGTTATATTTTGCTATGATTTCTAATTCCCAAAACTTACACATTGAAGGGCAGTTCAGGATCTGCTCGCACTTGGTTTTGAATAACTTCCATGGTTGCCTGCCAGTGTGCGACAATCATATCCCAGTAATCAGGAGGGAAGTTTTCGATTGGCGTTCCTAGCGGGAAATGACCACGGATATATGCAACTTTTTGAAGCTCTTCTTCTGTCACGTTGCCTTGCGCCATGAGGTCCGTCAAACTCTTAGGCAGACTTACATGATATTGCGCAGGTGGTGTCTGTGACTCGCTAGAGGCTTCATTTTGAGGTTTTTCAGCGACCTGTGACATATCGAGAGGCAATTCCTCTTGGACTTGCTCAGGGGCTTGCTGTGTGGTTTGCTGAGGTTCTGGAGTGACCGCTTGAGGTTGTGGTGGAATAGGTTGCACTTGTTGATTCGCAAAGATATGAGCAATCCCAGCATAATTGAACGGTAATTTGTCTGGCAATCCATGGCGATTCTTGGCATCCCAAGCTGGGCGATGGTTGGTATACATCACACGTTCACCGCCCTGCGGCTTCTTCTTGCCGTTATCTGCCGTCATGACCAAGGTCTTGTAATTGGCAAATAGAACCATATCTGCCCATTCCTTGACGAGTGGTGCCGTTTTAGAGCCAGTCTTTTGCCCAAGCTTCAATTCGTATCGATCGTACGAACCCATTTCGTCTGGTTGTTCAAATTTCTTGATTTGAGCGTGCGCAGTCAATACCACGTTGATGCCCATATCAACCAAATCAGACAAGCTATTCAAGAACCGCCCCATTTCTTCTTGGACATAGGTATAACCCTTGCCCCAGCCAAAATCTTCAATACCTTGCTTACCATGTTGAGAGCAGATGTAATTAACTGCCAAAGCTTCTGCCCAGTCGATTGTGTCGATGACGAGTGTCCCGCACTCAGTCGGATTCGCTTTGATAAAAGCAATTTCATTGATGAGCATAGTCCAGCTGGTCGGCTTATCTAACCGCGCCACATCCATGTTATCGGTTGAACCTTCCGTATCGATAAAAACTGCATTTGGAAATTCAGCAGCAAACGTGGACTTGCCGATTCCTTCAGGACCATAGATAACTACCTTTTGAGCCCGCGCCCGTTTTCCTCTTGTAATTTGCATGTTTTAAAATCCTCCTTGCCATGTAGCCGATGCTGCAGCGTTTGCTACCCCACTTACTAAACCGTTTTGAGCAGCAAAAACAAATTTTTCCGGCTTCACGCTATACCCGTCTTCAATCAGGATGCTACATTCGTCTCCTGTTGATACCCGTGTCGCGATTGCTTGCAAACCTTCTTGTTCAAGCCATGCGCCAAATTCTTGCAAGGTCTGCTGATCCATTTGCTCCAGCTTGTCAATCAAGACAAATCCACATTCTGGCTTCAATTTGCGCACGATTGCAGTCGCCACTTGCAGTTGTTGACTACCAGACATGTTGTCCCATCTCTGGCCAAGATAGAGCAATTCGCCATCATCCACAGACAAGCCAGGCAATGGCAAGTCTGCATTTGTGAGTAAGTCTGTTTTTTGCTTGTGGATATCAGCAATGACGTTGTCAAGTTCCTTGTATTGCTCGCGATAGCCTTTGGCATCTTCTTCCGCCTTATCTTTGTCCAAATTAGCTCGAACTTTACGATTGATTTCGTCAATCTCTTCAATGTTATTTTCAATTTCTTCAGTTGATTCATCGAGAAGATCCATGGCATCGGTATTTGCGATAGCCAAGTCTTGAGCTAACTGACTTTCTTTTTCTTTGGCATCGGCCAGCAATTGCTCCAATCGTTCAACTTCTGCGGTTGCTGAGTCGTGTTGATTTTTGATAGATACCAAGTTCTGTCTCTTACGAGCATTCTCGCCATTCTTAGCAAAAATAGCTTGTTGTTGCTGGATAAGTTCAGCGATAGAGACCAATTCTTTCGGTGCATCTGGATAATAAGGCTGTTCTTTAGCAAACTTTTCCTTTTGATCAGCAATCACACCGATTGTATGACGCTCATCGTATTTGGCCTTTTCCTGCATTTCAAGCTCAGCCAATTGCGGACCGACTCCGATAATCTGCAACAGAGTTTTAGCCTTCTCTTTGCTAGTCTGCTCCATGAATTTTGGCAAGTTGATAGCCAGCTCCTCAACAAAGCTATCAAGCAAGTTTTGACCAGCCTTGTTACCGCTTGGGTCAATGACCTTGAGAGTACTGTTCTTACCACTTCGCTCCACAATCAATCCGTTTGATAGCGTGATTTTCAAACTTGGCGGAATTGTACTTCCTTCTCTCTGAGCTTGGCTAGGTTTATACTTATTTCCCCCCAACGCCCAAGCAATCGCGTCCAGCACGCTTGTTTTACCCTGATTGTTATTTCCACCCACGATTGTCAATCCAGTTGCAGAAGGCTCTAGCTTGACCGCTTTAACGCGCTTGACGTTTTCAATTTCCAGTTTGTTGATTGTTACCATTTTAAACTCCTTCTTCTACACCCTTTGCGAGTCCTTCCGGTGGCTCTACATCATAAGTAAATTGTTTATCTGATTTCTCCAGGTTCATACGTGCAACATTGTTAGCTATGAACCGGCGCTCTTGATGCTTCATTTCAGCGTGGTCATCCAGTGTATTCACTAGAGACCATAGTCCAATCCCTACGATTGTTATCAGGTAAATGTACTCCATCATTTTGCGTTCTCCTTTTCTTTATAAATTGCTACAATTTTTTCAAAATCAGCAATACGCTGATTTGCTTGTTGGTATTTTTCTTGAAGGTCAATCAATGCTCTGTTTAAATCCAAAGCTACGATTCTCCAGTCAGTATTTATTTCTTTTTTCAACCAGTTTTTTATTTTTGTTAAAAAGTTCATCCGACTGACCTCATTTTCTTGCTTTTTTTCATTTCTTTCTCCCATGCTTGAGTCCCACGATATTGCAGATATTCGTCAAAGCCTTTGATTGTTACAAGCTGGCCATCATTCCTAAGGTGTTTCTGCTGGCTAGGTAGCTTCTTCATCTCTCGTCTCATGTCTCCCGCTTGTCGTTTTGAGCATCCGAAGATGTGTTCTAATTCTTCATCATTAGCAGAGACTTTTTCAATGATCACATCTTTAATTCTTACAATTTCAACTGCTTCCATTTTTGCTCCTTTCGTGTTATAATCATGTTGAATATTTTAGTATGCGCCTGATTGCCGTCAGGTGCTTTTTGTTTATAAATTTGAAATTCTAATAAGAATTTTTTCCAATTCTTCTTTGCCATTGATGTAACCAATCACGTCATCGGTTATTCCTGATTTGTAATCCAAATCCCACAACCCCGATTCCTTGTTATACTTGATAACTGCTAACTCAAGTCCGTATGAATACTTGTTGTGAACTACACTCGCACCATATCCGTTAGCAAAATGATATTCATGCCTTGGATACTTAAAAAAGCTATCTGTATGATCAGTAAATTCTTCGCACTCAATTTCGATTTTAGGTAAGTTATATTGCTCCATACTTAAAACCTTCCGTTTGTTTCCTTAACTTCTCGATAACCATCTGAAGTCGTTTCTCATCGACAGAACCTACCGATAAAACCGTAGCGCTTATATTTCCTGCGCTCATTGTTGACTTTAGTTTTACCCTGCTATACGGATATCGTCTTGGTCTCATTTCCTTCCTCCTACTCAATCCCGTAATCTTCAATAACCTGAAGAATGAAACTGTTCGCTCGTGGACCTTTAGTCGTTCCACTTAGAATATTTGTTACTTCCTGTCGTTTAAAGCCATAAGCAACCGCTAGAGTTGTTTTTTTAATACCCTTGTCTTTCAAAAAAGCATTGACTTTCTCACGACCATTTGTGATATCTGGCATATGCGTTCCTCCTTCTTTACTTATTTGTAAATAAGAAACAACTAAAAAATTAACTATTTTTTATCTTTTCGTTTGACTTTTTTTAGATATTCGTCTAAAATGAAAGCATAATAAAAACACTAATAAATCTATAAATACCGTTCGCCAAAACATTTTTTATAATTTATTTCTTAGTTGTTTTTTTAGTTGTTAATTACTTACAAATACTATTTTAGTCGTTCGTCTAAATTTTGTCAAGAGTTTTAGATGAAAAAATAAAATATTTTTTTGTAATGCTTCAGAAAGGTTGATGTATCAATGTTTGAGACATTCGAAAAAATTAAAAGTTTAGCTAAAAAACAGGGAATTTCTCTAAACACTTTAGAAGATAGGGTTGGTTTGGGGAAAAATTACATTTACAGTCTTAAAAATAAAAAGACTCCATCTGCTGAACATATATCCAAAATCGCAGACTACTTCAACGTATCTACAGATTACTTACTTGGTCGTACAGATAATCCGTCTATTGCAAAGGATGATACAATCGCAGGGTATACATCAGACGACCTCCGAAAGATGGCAGAGAATGCCAAGACCTTCGATGGTAAGCCTCTTACAGAAGAAGACATCGATGCCATCCAGAACATTATTGAGATTTATTTGAGAGGTAGATAGGATATGATTACGCAAGAACAGGTAGATTTTTTTAACATCCTTTTTGAAAAAGTTCAATATCAGCTACCTTCAGTAGACAGCGCAAAGGACTATTGGTTCGTAAGAGCTCAGAAAGGATTATTTTATAAAAGTTTCCTCACCGGCGGCTATATCGCCATCGGATGGAACTACATCACCTTAGAAGACCTAGAACGACTCGATGAAGATTCTATAAAGGGAAAGATAAAAGAATTTGATAAAAGTATAGAAAAACCTGGCTCTGCCTATAGTCAAATGATGAAGTTTGCTTACGGTTTAAATGTCGGAGATATCGTTATCGTCCCTTCAGAATCTCCAAATGATTTCCTTATTGGCGAGGTGACTAGTAGGCCCTACACAGAAAGCGATGCGAATATAGAAGCAGCCTCCAACGTTTGTCCTTTTAACAAAAGAATAAAAGTCCACTGGCTAGGAATTATTCCAAACAGAGATATTGATCCACAATTATATAAACTAGTGCACTCTGGTCACACAATCACAGATGCAAATCCCTATAAAAAATTCATCAACCGTGGTTTGTATGATACCTATATCGATCACGATCACATGAGTCTCACTTTTAAAGTCCAGGAAGAAAATAATGTCGACGCTTTTGGATACTCAGCTTTTCTACACACCGTCTTGCAAATGGCAGATATCGTAAAAAAAGCAAGTGGAATGGAAGATGAAAAAGTTGTCCTGAGAACCAATGTGCAATCAACAGGGCCTATCGAATTGCTTGGAAATCCAACAGTACTTATCCCAGTCCTAACATTTATTACCATATTCGCAGGCGGAGCAGCATTCAAAAATCTCATCAAGCGTAATGGAGCTGATGTTGAAATCGACTTTAAAGGTAACGTTTTTAAGGCCCGACTTAACAGTGATGGTGACGAAGCTATCAAAAAAGCCCAAGCAAATAAAATAAATGCTGAGGCTCTCGCGTTATTAGTAGATAAAGGAATGAGTCCAGAGTTCGAAGGTGCTACATCTCAACTAGATATTAAAGCTCCAGAAGTAGCAACTAAGATTCTTCAAAATGAACTATCCGAATCTCCAGAAAAAGTCGAAGAATAATTTCAGAAATAACAAAACTGAGTAAAACGATAATTGGAAGTGTTAGGATTTGTCTTAGAAAAAAGTAACAAATCAAAAAAACAAACGCTGAAACTTGAAACAGTACAGCTAAATGTGCATAGAGTTTCAACTTCATTTTTATCACTTCCTTTCAATTCTATTTTACTCTAGTTCATGAGATAAAACAACTAATTTAAAAAAATATTTGAAGGATGATAGCCTATGACTATTGAAGAGCTAGTTGACTCACACGGTGTCACTCTCGCTTACTTTGATAACGAACTTTGGCAAAGACCTGGAGTTTATATCAAAGAAATCAGTATTATCTTTATAAACCGTGAACTGTCCGAGGAAGCAAAAAAACGGGTCGTATACCACGAATTAGGACATCTGAAACATTCTACTACACTATACAAAAACAACCACACCAGATGCGAAAATGAAGCCAATAGGCATATGATCCATAAGCTGCTAGAAGAAGAACTCGCACTATCAGACGACCATCAATCTTTCAACTATATCCAGTTCATGCAAAAACATGAGCTTAGAACAGTCACGGACGAATTGATGGTAATTGACGAATATTATGAATTGATAGGATAGTTCATCAGAATAACTATAAAAACAAAAAAATCCCCACACTCAAATTTTGGTCGAGGAGAGTGTGAGGATTAGGTAGTATAGTAAAAGGCATTAAAAAGCCCTTTTTACTATACCCATTTTAACAAAAAAGTGAGGTAAAATCAATGTGGATGGAAGAATTGCCAAATGGCAAATATAAATTTTTTGAGCGATATAAAGATCCATATACTGAGAAATTGAAAAAAGTGTCAGTCACGATGGAGAAGAAAACTCCCCAGGCAAGAAATCAAGCTGCTATCTTGTTGCAAGAGAAGATAAATAAAAAACTCAGCACAAAACAGGTAGAAAGCATTACATTTGAAAAAATCTATAACCTTTTCTATAAATCATGGGCGCAAACAGTAAAAGCATCTACAAAACACAATTATACTTTTGTTGATGCAACTATGAAAAAAGAAATACCATCTGACACTTTACTAGCTAATATCGATAGACGATATATCCAGAGCAAGATTGAAAATATTATTGATAGCAATGGCTATCATACAGCTTATAGAGTACGCAGCAGACTCAAAAGCGTCTTCGATTATGCAGTTCAATACTCCTATATCGGAAATAACGAGGTTAATTACAACGAGGTTAATTACACGGTTATTCCTAAAAAGCCGGAAACTTTAGAAGATATTGAAAAAAAGCGCAACAAGTTTTTGACTATGCAAGAAATCAAAACATTAATAGACGCACTAAACAATCAACCATATCAACAAAAATATGCCGATATGGTAACGGTTCTTGCTCTTACTGGTATGAGATATGGAGAGTTGACCGCATTACAACTCAAAAATATAGACTTCCAAAATAAAAAAATTGAGATTACAGGTAATTTTGATTCAGTAAACAAAATAAAAACATTGCCAAAAACCGCAAAATCTATTAGAACAATATTGGTATCAGATGCGGTTATAGAGGCCATACAACGTCAAGTGATCCGCCTCACTGAACGCTATCAGCCGCTAAAAGATGATGATTATATCTTTTGCTTAGAAGTCTGGAATAGCCCAATAACATTAGCATCTTTTATTCAAGCTATAAAAAAATACGGTGCGAAAGCTGGAATAGAAAAAAATTTATCTAGTCATATTTTCAGACATTCTCACATCTCGTTTTTAGCAGAGTCTGGATTACCTATCAAATCAATAATGGATCGTGTTGGTCACTCAAACGCAAAAATGACTTTAGAAATATACTCCCACACTACACAAGATATGGAGGGTAAACTCGTAGAAACGTTAGATAGTATTTTTTAATTTTGCCCCTTTCCTGCCCCTTTCGTTCGCACAAAATAACAATAACCCTTGAAAATCCAGTATTTCCAAGGGTTATATTTTTGTCATTAGAATCCATCTACGTTTGTGTAGATCTTTTGTACGTCTTCGTCGTCTTCAAGAACGCTGTAAAGTTTTTCAAAAGTTTCAAGGTCATCCCCTGACAATTCCACTTCTGACTGAGGAATCATTTCCAATTCAGTAACTTGGAATTCTTCGACACCTGACTCACGAAGGGCAACGATAGCCTTGTGAAGGTCAGTTGGAGCTGTGTAAACTGTGATTGTACCTTCTTCTGCTTCTACATCATCCACATCCACATCTGCTTCTAGCAATTGCTCAAAGACTGCATCCGCATCTTCACCTGCAAATACAATAACACCCTTGTTATCGAAGAGGTATGAAACTGAACCTGAAGCACCCATGTTTCCGCCGTTTTTACCAAAGGCTGTACGGACATTGGCCGCTGTACGGTTGACATTTGAAGTCAAAGTATCAACAATCAGCATAGAACCATTTGGTCCAAAACCTTCGTAACGTCCTTCTGTAAAGGTTTCGTCTGTGTTTCCTTTAGCCTTATCCAAAGCTTTATCGATAACGTGTTTTGGCACTTGGGCTTGTTTAGCACGGTCGATAACGAATTTCAAGGTTGAGTTTGATTCTGGATCTGGATCACCTTTTTTAGCTGCTACATAGATTTCTACACCAAATTTTGCATATACTTTAGAGTTAGCTCCATCTTTAGCCGTTTTCTTGGCTACGATATTGGCCCATTTACGTCCCATTAGGAATCTCCTTTTTTCACATTTTAATCTTTCTTATTATAACACAAGTTTTTTCGATTTTCACTAGAAGAAATGGATTTTATTCAGTAAATCCAACTAGGATTGCACTTTGGTTACCAATATCGCCTTGCCTTCTTTTATCAAGGGGTGACGGAACAGTGAGAAGTACAGCTGAATGGTCATGGCAACCCAGATAAAGGGTTCGCAAAGGATAACTCCCTTATAGCCTGCCCAAGGAATAATCAAAACCACAAAAGCGATTTTCCCGATTAGTTCTATAAAGCTAGAAACTAGAGGAAGGATCTTTTGCCCCAAACCCTGCAAACAATTGCGATAAATCAATAAGAGACTCAAAATAGGATAAAAGGCTGAACTGATTTGCAGATAGAGACTTCCATTTTCTATCAAGTAATCATCTGTCGAACTAGCCAAGAAGGAAACCAATGCTGGACTGGCAAAAAAGAGGAAGATACAAACAAAAACTGCCCAGGATATACTTAAACGACTGCCGATTCGAAGACCTTGAACAATGCGGTCTGGGCGCTTAGCACCTAAATTCTGAGAAGCAAAGGTCGTCATCGAAGCGGAAATAGCGGTCATAGGAAGAAGGGCGAAGGCCATAATGCGTCGAGCCGCCGTCTGGGCACTAATAATCACTGCACCAAAGGTATTAACAGAAGACTGTAAAATCACACTGCCGATAGATACAATCGAACTCATCAATCCCATAGCCAAACCTTGCTCCAAAAGATCCGAATATAAGTCCTTGTCCCATTTGAAATGCTTAAACTGAGGCAAAAGTTCTGGCACGCTCTTACGGATATAATAAAAGCATAAAACCGCTGATAATCCTTGTGAGATAATAGTCGCAAGTCCCGCAGATTGAACTCCAAGATGCAATTGCGTAATAAAATAGAGATCCAGAACCACATTAACCAAGGCAGAAAAAATCAAAAATCCAAGGGCAGCTAAACTGTCCCCAATAGATCGCAACAAACCTGCAAAGAGATTATAAGCGAAGCTAACACCGACACAGGTTACAATCATAGATATATATTGATAAGATTGAGGGAGTATTTCAGCAGGAGTATCTAGGTACTGTAAAAGAGGATACAGTCCCAGAAAACCCATCAGCATCACTACAACACTCAAAAGTGCACCTAAAATCCAGGTGGCTGCTACTGCTTCCTTTATTTTAGTGAAATTTCGAGCCCCGTAATAACGGGCAATGACAATCCCCATCCCATTGCCAACACCAAGAGTAAAACCTACAATCAGGTCAAAAATCGCTGTCGTCGCTCCTACTGCAGCCAAGGATTCTTGACCAAGAAATCGTCCAACAATCAAGACATCAGCAGTATTATAGAGCTGTTGAAAAATATTTGATAGCAAGATTGGGAAGGCAAAACTCAAAAGCGAGGGAAGAATCGGACCATGTATCAGGTCCACTGTTCGTTTTTTATTCATAAGGCTATTATATCAGCTTTCGAAAGGAGCGACAAGAAACAGCAAACTATGCGTGAGCGGAAAACCAGAATAAGGCAGCGAAAAAGCAGTGGATTTGCTCCACTACTTTAACAGCCTATTCTTCAATTTCGATTTCAAGCTCGTCGCCTAGGTCAAGTGTAACTTCTTCATTCACAGAATCTGCTTGAACTGCTTCATCTTTTTTAGTTTCAACACCTTCTTCTCCATCAATCAAACCAAATTGAACACGGACTTGATGGTCAATCTCATCAAAGACTTCTGGATTATCTGCCAAGTATTTCTTAGCATTTTCAGAACCTTGTCCGATTTTCTCATCCTTGTAAGAGTACCAAGCTCCTGCTTTTTTGATGATATCCAAATCGCTTGCGATCTTCAAAAGTTCACCAGTCTTAGAAATACCTTCTCCGTACATGATTTCAACGAAGGCTTCCTTAAATGGTGGAGCTACCTTGTTTTTCACGACCTTAATCTTAGTTTCCTTACCGACATTGGTGTCTTTCTGGTCACCAGTTCCCTTGATTTGTGTGCTTCCACGAACATCCAAACGCACTGAAGCGTAGAATTTCAGAGCACGTCCACCAGGAGTTGTTTCTGGATTTCCAAACATAACCCCAACTTTTTCACGCAATTGGTTGATAAAGATGGCAATTGTTTTGGTTTTATTGATAGAAGCACCAAGTTTACGCATAGCCTGGCTCATCATACGAGCCTGCAAACCAACGTGGCTATCTCCGATATCTCCATCAATTTCCGCACGAGGTACAAGGGCAGCAACTGAGTCGACTACGACAAGATCCACGGCTCCTGAGTCAATCAATTTTCCTGCAATCTCAAGACCTTGCTCTCCTGAGTCTGGTTGTGACAAGAGCAATTCGTCAATATTGACCCCAAGAGCCGCAGCATAAGCTGGATCAAGGGCATGCTCCGCATCGATAAAGGCTGCAATCCCACCTTCTTTTTGCGCTTGCGCAACTGCATGAAGGGCAACCGTTGTCTTACCAGATGACTCTGGCCCATAGATTTCAATGATACGTCCCTTAGGATAACCACCTGAACCAAGGGCAATATCAAGAGCCAAGGAACCTGAGCTCATCACTTGCACTTTTTGCTCTGCACGTTCACCCAAACGCATGATTGAACCTTTACCAAAGTCTTTCTCAATCAATTTAAGAGCATCATTCAAGGCTTTTTCACGTTCTGCCCCGAATTTTTTTGAAATTTCATCTAATTTTTTTGGTTTTTTCGCCATTCTATTCTCCTACATTCTAATGGTCCTCAGACCTATCTACTATTATATCAAAAGTTAGTCACTTAATAAAGCCTTGCGAACTAGGTTAAAGGCATGCATAACCGCAATGTGCCGTACATCTGCTCGACTTCTGCCTCCAATATTAACCTTGATGACTTCAGTTCCATGCTCTTGAGCCAAGCCTATGAAGACTGTCCCAGCTGGGTGCCCTTCTATGCTATCTGGTCCTGCCACTCCAGTCAAACTAAGGCCAAAATCCGACTGGGTCTTGCTTCGTGCCTGCTCAGCCATCTTCTGAGCTGTAAATTCAGACACCACACCATGTTCTTCCAAATCCTTGACAGGAATATCCAACATTTTTGATTTTTCCTCCAAGCTATAGGTCACAAAACCACCCTTAAATATACTTGAAGCTCCTGAAAAATCCGCTACATTGGCTTGGAAAAGCCCTGCCGTCAAACTCTCGGCTGCAGTGATGGTTTTCCCTTGCTTTTTCAGCTTTTCTACCACAATGCTGGCCAAGCTGGACTCCTCTCCATAACCATAACAGAGGTCTCGTAAAGAAAGGCCTTCAAAGGTCTGGCGGTCCAAGATTTGATTTTCCAAGATATGCAGCGCTTGATTCACCTCTTCTTGGCTGCTAGTCTTTGTTGACAGACGCAGAGTGACTTCTCCTGTCTTAGCATAAGGGGCCAAGGTCGGATCTGTTTGATTATCAATCAAATCAGACAAAATCGTAACCAACTGACTTTCGCCAATCCCAAAGAAACGAAGAACTCGGGAATATAGCTTACTCCCTGTCATCAACTTAGGTAGAAGTTGGTTTAAAACCATGGGGTTTAATTCACTTGGTGGACCGGGAAGGACGACATAGGTCACTCCATCGACTTCCAATATTCCTCCCACAGCCAGTCCTGTTTCATTCGGTAGCGGAGTCGCCCCTTCTACAATTTGAGCTTGTCTTTCGTTATTCGGTGTTCGAGCATAGTCTGGTCGCTGGGCAAAAAAGACATCTAACTTCTCCTGCGCCTGAGGATCGAAGACTAATTCTTTCCCTAAAAATTTAGCCAGGGTTTGTTTGGTCAAATCGTCCTCAGTTGGCCCCAAACCGCCTGTCAAAATCACCAGACTACTACGTTGACTGGCAATCTCAAGCAGGGATAAGAGACGAGCTTCATTGTCTCCTACAGCGGTCTGAAAATATACATCTACCCCAATCTCTGCTAGTTTTTCCGACAAAAACTGGGCATTGGTATTAACAATCTGTCCTGTCAAAATCTCTGTTCCAACAGCAATGATTTCTGCTTTCATGTTTCCTCCTACCTATCTATTCGTATTTTTTTGAAAAAATCGCAGGAAATTTCCCACGATTTCATTATTAATTTTGTTCTATTTCTACACTTGAAGCATTCGTTGGTGTAGCAGTTCTTCCAAGAATTGCTTCGTATAACACAGCATTGGTTTCTACTTCAGTTACTTCCTCTTTACCTAGTGAACGACGTAAGAGATTTTGCATTTCTAACATATGCTCAGTTGTAACAATCTGGTAAGAAATGCCCTGAAGTTCAGCATCTTCTCCTCGCAATTGATGTGTTTCAATATTCTTGAAGGAATCTTGATAACCAAGTAATTGTGGAATACTTTTCGCTGATAAATCAATGTTGGTCTGCATATTGGTACTTAGGGCTTTTAAGATAGACTGATAGTGACTAACACTATTCAAGCTAAGAACTTTTTCAACAACCTTTTGAATGACTTCACGCTGACGCTTCTGACGTCCGTAGTCCCCTTCTGGATCTTGGTAGCGCATGCGAGAATAAACAAGCGCTTCTTCACCATTTAGAGTTTGCTGTCCAACACCAATGGAAATTTTATTAAATTCTTCCTGGTCAGTAATCGAAATTGGAAAACCGAGTGTATTATTTACAGTCACCCCGCCAACTGCATCAACCAATTGTTGCAGCCCCTGCATATTCACCATAACGTAACGATCGATATGAATATTCATCATTTTCTGGATAGTTGAGATTGCCAATTCCGCACCACCACCAGCGTAGGCGGCATTTAGTTTAGCTTCCTCAACACTACCATCTTTATGCTGAATTTTAGTCAAGATATCACGTTCCAAACTCAACATCGTTGTTTTTTTCGTATGCGGATTAACCGTTAAGAGAATCATGGAATCACTATTTCCCTCCCAAGGGTCAGTTCGTTCTACGTTTCCAGTATCAACCCCCATTAAAAGGATCGTTAAGGGTTCAGTCGCCTCAATAACATTGGTTTCTTCCCCTATTTTTTTATAGGTCTTTGATAAGGTTTGTGTGCCTTGCTGATAAATGGTATAAGCAAAAACACCGACACCCAAAACTGTCACAGCTAGAAAAGCTAGCACCATTCCAATAATTTTTTTTACCATATTACTATCAATCTATCAGTCTACCCATCAGGTAAACATCTATAAATTTCCCTTCTTCTATGTACGCACCGCGATCTTGTCTACCTTCAATGACAAAACCATTCTTTTGATATAAATGAACTGCAGCCTGATTACGAGTTTGAACAGTGAGTTGAAGTCTACGAAGAATGCCACTAGCCTGCGCCCATTCTACAACTTCTTCAAGTAACAAACTCCCCAGTCCATTATTCCAATACTTCTTACCAATCACAATGAAGAGATCTCCAATATGCCGAACTCTCTTGCGCTGGTCAGCTGTAATATTTACAATACCAGCAATTTCATCATTCAGCAAGGCTAGTAAAGTGATTTGATTTTCTGAATGAGCCTGTTTATCCAAAAACAACTCCATCTCAGTATCTGTCATCAAAATGCCATCCCTGTCCAGACTGGTAAAATCTGTTTCTACACTGACACGATTTAAAAATGATACTAACTCAGCCGCATCTTCAACTTCTGCTTCCCTAATGAGCAACTCATACTCCATGTTGAAGCTCCTCTAAGAGTTTTTCTGCACGTAAACCCTTTGCTTGGAAATTCAGCCTGCGACCGTCTTCTTCTTTTAGAATTTCCAATTCTAAATAAGTATCTGGTAAGGCATCACCTAAAAGATGTCCCCACTCGATGACAGTCACCCCGCCACCAAAGAGAAACTCATCTAAATCAATAGAATCAGCATCCCCCTCAATGCGGTAAACATCTAAATGATAAAGAGGAAGACGACCTTCATACTCTCTTACGATAGTGTAGGTTGGACTCTTAATCATCTGAGTAATCTGTAATCCTTTAGCAAGACCTTTTGTAAAGGTCGTTTTGCCTGCTCCAAGTTCTCCAGTTAGAATTAAGACATCATTCTTTTCTAATAAATAGCCCAAACGTTCCCCTAAGGACTGTAACTCTTCTTCGTTTTTAGTGTACATGTTTCTATTATACCAAAAACTTGTTCTTTGTCTAGGTATTATCTCTGAATTCCATATTATGAATTAAAAACTTGAGCCAGTCCTTGTTATGATCTTAAAATAGGAACAGTAAAAAGACAACTAACAAGATATCTCTCATCAAATGACTGTAAAATGAAACTTCCCAACGAATGACTTTTGGCACCAACAGTTCTAGAAATAGCATTCCCAAGGCAATATAAAAGGTCATGGATAATAGCATCCAAGGATTTCTGAGAAAGATTAGAATAGCTAATCCACTAATAAAACACATTTCCTTCTTTCCAAAAATCTTTTTCAATCCATTTACATACTTCTGAATCGGCAGAAAAACTAACAAATCAATACCAAATAAGAAAAAGAAACTCGGTAGAAAGGTTTCCACACCCCCTTCTACGGATGTATTTCCTGCAAGGATATGTTCTATGACAATTAAAGCTAAACCCAAAATATTTACTAATAGCAAGAGACTATACAAGAATTGTTGCTTATCTTCCTTAAAAACTGAATAAGATTGATTTCCCTGCCCTCTATAGTAGTTTATCCCTGCCCCAATACTGGCAAGGAGCAACATACCTACTAAATAATAGAAGCAGTTTTGATTTAACATCAAGGCCCAAGTCGATAAACTTAAACAAGAACAGCTACTAATACCAAAAACTGTCAGCAATAACAAAATACGAATTTGCTTTTTCATTTTTTCCATCATTCTTCCTCCCTTACTTGCTCTTATTATAGGCTAGAAATCCTCCCCATTGCTAGAATATTTCTCAACTGTCAGTTTTCTACTCTAAAATGCAAAAAAGTTTGATGCAAGTAACCCTTACATCAAACTTTTACTACTTTCCGTCAAACCACAGAGCAATTTCTCGCTTAGCTGACTCTTCTGAATCTGAACCATGCACAACATTTTGAATAGCTTGGTTTTCTCCAGCAGCTTTTGCAAAATCACCTCGAATAGTTCCTGGTAAAGCTTCTTCTGGACGAGTAGCACCCATCATGGTCCGCCAAGTTTCAATTACTTTGGGACCAGAAATGATACCTACAAGAACTGGTCCTGAAGTCATGAATTCACGAATCGGTGGGTAAAAACTTTGACCAGCCAAGTCCTGATAGTGCTGATCAATCAACTCTTCTGAAACCTGTGAACGCAACTCCAATTTTTCGATTGTAAATCCACGTTGTTCGATGCGTTTCAACACTTCACCAACTAGCCCTCTTTTCACACCATCTGGTTTAATGATAAAAAATGTTTGTTCCATACCCGTCTCCTTTGTCAGCTTCTTTCTTTTATTTTACCACATTTCATGGAAAAATGGAGAAAGTTTTCAGAAAAATGAGAGAGCCCGAGGGCTCTCTCATTCTCTATTATTCTACTGTTTCTTCCACAGTTTCAACGGTAGTGTCCACAACTACTTCTGTTGTTTCTTCATTTCCTTCTTCCTCTACTGGAGGATTAAGGTATTCTTCTTCGTTGATAGCTTGTGGTTCAAGGTTACGGTAACGGGCCATACCAGTACCTGCTGGGATGATCTTACCGATGATAACATTTTCTTTAAGTCCAAGGAGATGGTCTTTCTTACCACGGATAGCCGCGTCAGTAAGGACACGAGTTGTTTCCTGGAAGGACGCCGCTGACAAGAAACTGTTGGTTTCAAGTGAGGCTTTGGTAATTCCCATAAGAACTGGGCGACCTGTCGCTGGAACTCCACCTGCGATAAGGACATCTTTGTTAGCATCTGTAAAGTCATTGATATCCATAAGGGTACCCATGAGAAGATCTGTGTCACCTGGATCCATGACACGGACTTTACGGATCATTTGACGAACCATTACCTCGATGTGTTTGTCACCGATTTCTACCCCTTGGCTACGGTAAACTTTTTGTACTTCACCGAGAAGGTAAGTTTCAACTGACAAGACATCACGAACTGCAAGGAGACGTTTTGGTTGGATAGAACCTTCTGTCAGAGCAGCACCACGCGCTACTTGGTCTCCAACTTCAACACGCATACGAGCTGTAAATGGAACGACATATTCCCCTTCGCCAGTTTCACCCTTAACAAAGACTTTCTTAGTACGAGTTGATGCATCTTCTTCGATAGCTGTAACTTGTCCTTTAACCTCTGTGATAACCGCTTCCCCTTTAGGATTGCGAGCTTCAAAGATTTCTTGGACACGAGGAAGACCCTGAGTGATATCGGTATTTGAGGCAACCCCACCCGTGTGGAAGGTACGCATTGTAAGCTGTGTACCAGGTTCCCCGATAGATTGGGCAGCGATTGTACCAACTGCTTCACCAACTTCAACCGCATCACCAGTCGCCAAGTTGATACCATAACAGTGACGGCAGACACCATGACGAGTGTTACATGTAAATACAGAGCGGATAGTCACTTCTTCCACACCAGCGTTGACAATTTCACGCGCCTTGTCTTCTGTAATCAACTCATTTGGACCGATAATCACTGCACCAGTTTCTGGATGTTTAACAGTTTTCTTAGTGTAACGACCGTTGAGACGCTCTTCAAGAGACTCGATCATTTCTTTTCCTTCTGCGATAGAACGGATCAAGAGACCACGGTCAGTTCCACAGTCGTCCTCACGGATGATAACGTCTTGGGCAACGTCAACTAAACGACGAGTCAAGTAACCTGAGTCGGCTGTCTTAAGGGCCGTATCGGTCATACCTTTACGGGCACCGTGAGTTGAGAAGAACATTTCGAGTACTGACAAACCTTCGCGGAAGTTTGAAAGGATTGGCAATTCCATGATACGTCCGTTAGGAGCAGCCATCAGACCACGCATACCGGCAAGCTGTGAGAAGTTTGAGATGTTACCACGGGCTCCAGAGTCCATCATCATAACGATTGGGTTCTTAGGATCTTGGTTGGCAATCAAACGTTTCTCTAGTTTTTCACGGGCAGCACGCCATTCAGCTGTAACAGCATTGTAACGCTCGTCGTCTGTGATCATACCACGACGGAATTGTTTTGTGATTTGTTCTACACGTTTGTGTGATTCTTCAATGATTTCAGCCTTGTCATCAACGACCGGGATATCGGCAATACCCACTGTCAATCCTGCAAGAGTTGAGTGATGGTAACCGAGGTTCTTCATACGGTCAAGTAGGGCAGAAGTTTCTGTCGTACGGAAACGTTTGAAGATTTCAGCGATGATATTTCCAAGGTTTTTCTTCTTGAATGGAGGGTTAAGTTCAAGATTGCTGATTGCTTCCTTGATATCTCCACCAAGTGGCAAGAAGTATTTAGCTGGAACGCCTTCTGTCAAGTTGGCATTGTTTGGTTCTTGCAAGTATGGTAGACCCTCTGGCATGATGTCGTTGAAGAGGATTTTACCAACTGTTGTAAGCAAGACCTTGTGTTTTTGCTCTTCTGTCCAAGGTTTGTTGAGGCTATCTGTTGCGATACCAACACGTGAGTGAAGGTGAACATAACCATTGCGGTAAGCCATAACCGCTTCGTCACGGTCTTTGAAGACCATTCCTTCACCTTCACGACCAGCTTCTTCCATAGTCAAGTAGTAGTTACCCAAAACCATGTCCTGAGATGGAGTAACAACTGGTTTACCATCTTTCGGGTTCAAGATATGCTCAGCAGCCAACATCAAGATACGAGCTTCTGCTTGAGCTTCTTCTGAAAGCGGTACGTGGATGGCCATTTGGTCCCCGTCAAAGTCGGCATTGTAGGCTTCACAGACAAGCGGGTGCAAGCGAAGGGCCTTACCATCAATCAAGACTGGCTCGAAGGCTTGGATACCCAAACGGTGAAGGGTCGGTGCGCGGTTCAAAAGCACTGGGTGTTCTTTGATCACTTCTTCAAGGATATCCCAGATACGCTCATCTCCGCGTTCCACCAAGCGTTTAGCTGCTTTGACGTTTTGCACGATATCACGGGCAACAATTTCACGCATCACGAATGGTTTAAAGAGCTCGATCGCCATTTCACGTGGCACACCACATTGGTACATCTTAAGCGTTGGACCAACGGCGATAACAGAACGTCCTGAAAAGTCAACACGTTTACCGAGCAAGTTTTGACGGAAGCGTCCTTGTTTACCTTTAAGCATGTGGCTCAATGATTTCAATGGACGGCTACCTGGTCCTGTGATTGGACGACCACGACGACCATTGTCAATCAAAGCGTCAACTGCTTCTTGAAGCATACGCTTCTCATTTTGAACGATAATACCTGGTGCATTCAACTCAAGCAAACGAGCCAAACGGTTGTTACGGTTGATAACACGGCGGTAAAGGTCATTCAGGTCAGATGAGGCAAAACGGCCACCATCCAACTGCAACATTGGACGAAGATCTGGTGGAATAACCGGAAGGATGTTAAGAATCATCCATTCAGGTTTATTTCCAGACTTGTAAAAGGCATCCAAAACATCCAAACGACGGATGGCTTTGACACGTTTTTGTCCAGTAGCTGTTTTCAACTCTTCTTTGAGTTCAGCAATTTCTTTTTCAAGATCTACTTGTTTTAAAAGGTCTTGGATAGCTTCGGCACCCATCTTGGCAACGAATGATCCATAACCATATTCACGCAAGCGCTCACGGTATTCGCGCTCTGTCATGATAGACTTGTGCTCAAGTGGTGTATCCTTAGGATCAATAACCACATAAGCCGCAAAGTAGATAACTTCCTCGAGGGCACGGGGACTCATATCAAGGGTCAAGCCCATACGGCTTGGAATCCCCTTGAAGTACCAGATGTGAGACACAGGAGCTTTCAATTCGATATGTCCCATACGCTCACGACGAACTTTCGTACGCGTTACTTCAACCCCACAGCGGTCACAAACAATCCCTCTGTAACGAATGCGTTTGTACTTACCACAAGCACATTCCCAGTCTTTTGTAGGTCCAAAGATAACTTCATCAAAGAGACCTTCACGTTCTGGTTTCAAGGTACGGTAATTGATTGTTTCAGGTTTTTTGACTTCTCCATAAGACCATGAACGGACTTTACTTGGAGAAGCTAGGGTGATTTGCATACTTTTAAAACGATTTACATCAACCACTATTTCTTCCCTTTCTATTCTAAGTGAACTGCTTATTCTTCAGCAGCTTCTTCTGTTGCTTCCGCTTTTGTTGCTTTCTCAGCTTCTTCAGCTTCAAAAGCTGCTTTAGCCTCTTGTGCTGCTTTTTCGCGGGCTTTTTCAAGGTCATCTACGTGGATGACATCTTCGTCCATTCCTTCATCCAAGTCGCGAAGTTCCACTTCTTGGTCATCTTCGTCTAGGACACGCATATCAAGACCAAGAGATTGCAATTCTTTGACAAGAACTCGGAAGGATTCTGGAACACCTGGTTTTGGAATTGGTTTTCCTTTTGTAATAGCTTCATAAGCTTTCAAACGTCCGTTGATATCGTCAGACTTGTAAGTCAAGATTTCTTGAAGGACATTTGACGCACCGTAGGCTTCAAGAGCCCAAACCTCCATCTCACCGAAACGTTGTCCACCAAACTGAGCTTTACCTCCGAGTGGTTGTTGGGTAACAGTTGAGTAAGGTCCGACAGAACGCGCGTGCAATTTATCGTCAACCATGTGGTGGAGTTTGATCATGTACATGACTCCGACAGAAACACGGTTATCAAACGGTTCACCAGTACGTCCATCGTAAAGGATTGTTTTGGCATCGCTGTCCATACCTGCTTCTTTAACGGTTGACCAAAGATCTTCAGAACTTGCTCCGTCAAAGACCGGTGTCGCGATGTGGATACCAAGAGTACGGGCTGCCATACCAAGGTGAAGCTCCATAACCTGTCCGATATTCATACGTGATGGCACCCCAAGTGGGTTCAACATGATGTCGACTGGAGTTCCGTCTGGAAGGTAAGGCATGTCTTCTACAGGAACGATACGAGAGACAACCCCTTTGTTTCCGTGACGTCCGGCCATCTTATCTCCGACCTTGATCTTACGTTTTTGAGCGATATAAACGCGAACCAGCATGTTGACACCTGATTGCAACTCATCTCCATTTGCACGTGTAAAGATCTTAACATCACGAACGACACCATCGGCACCGTGCGGTACACGAAGAGAAGTGTCACGCACTTCACGAGATTTGTCTCCGAAGATAGCGTGCAAGAGGCGTTCTTCAGCTGAAAGGTCTTTCTCACCCTTAGGTGTTACTTTACCTACAAGAATATCGCCTTCTTTAACCTCAGCACCGATACGGATAATACCCATTTCGTCAAGGTCTTTAAGGGCATCTTCACCAACGTTTGGAATTTCACGAGTAATTTCTTCAGGCCCAAGCTTTGTATCGCGCGTTTCTGATTCGTATTCTTCAAGGTGGACAGATGTGTAGACATCATCTTTCACCAAGCGTTCGCTCATGATAACAGCATCCTCGAAGTTGTAACCTTCCCAAGTCATGTAGGCAACGATTGGGTTTTGTCCAAGCGCCATTTCTCCATTTTCCATAGAAGGTCCGTCAGCAATGAAATCGCCTTTTTCAACGACATCGCCAACTTTTACGAGAGTGCGTTGGTTGTAAGCAGTACCTGAGTTTGAACGACGGAATTTTTGGATGTGGTAAACGTCCAATGAACCATCTTCACGACGAACTTCTACCTTGTCAGCATCTGCATAGGTAACTTTACCGTCATACTGAGCAATCACAGCAGCTCCTGAATCGTGGGCTGCTTGGTATTCCATACCAGTACCAACGTAAGGTGCTTTTGGATTAATCAATGGCACAGCCTGACGTTGCATGTTAGCTCCCATGAGGGCACGGTTGGAGTCATCGTTTTCCAAGAAAGGAATACATGCTGTCGCAACGGCAACTACCTGTTTTGGTGATACGTCCATATAGTCAACAACATTAGCTGGATACTCTTGGTTGACCCCTTGGTGACGTCCCATGACAACTTTCTCAGCAAAGGTTCCATCTTCATTCAGACGAGAATTAGCCTGTGCTACAGTAAATTCATCTTCTTCATCGGCTGTCAACCAAACGATTTCGTTCGTAACAACACCTGTTTCACGGTCAACTTTACGGTATGGTGTTTGAACAAAACCATATTTGTTCAAGTGCCCGTAAGATGACAAGTTATTGATCAAACCGATGTTAGGTCCTTCAGGTGTCTCGATTGGACACATACGACCATAGTGAGTGTAGTGCACGTCACGTACTTCATATCCAGCACGGTCACGTGTCAAACCACCAGGTCCTAAGGCTGACAAACGGCGTTTGTGAGACAACTCAGAAAGTGGGTTGTGTTGGTCCATGAACTGTGACAACTGTGATGAACCAAAGAATTCTTTAACCGCAGCTGTTACAGGACGGATGTTGATGATTTGTTGTGGTGTCAAGACTTCGTTGTCCTGAACAGACATACGTTCACGGACATTACGTTCCATACGAGAAAGTCCAAGACGTACTTGGTTGGCAAGCAATTCACCAACGGCACGGATACGACGGTTTCCAAGGTGGTCGATATCATCTACACGACCAAGTCCTTCAGCCAAATTGAGGAAGTAGCTCATTTCAGCAAGGATATCTGCAGGAGTGACGATACGAACCTTGTCATCTGGATTGGCATTACCAATAATAGTTACGACGCGGTCTGGATCAGTTGGAGCAACAACCTTGAATTTTTGAAGAACAACTGGCTCAGTCACAACCGCTGCATCATTTGGAATGTAGACAATCTTGTTCAAGTCGCCATCCAAATAGCTTTCGATGCTTTCAATCACACTACGAGTCATGATTGTTCCAGCTTCTACCAAGATTTCTCCTGTTTCAGGGTCTACCAATGGCTCAGCAATGGTTTGGTTGAGCAAGCGTGTTTTAACATTGAGTTTTTTATTGATCTTGTAACGACCAACTGCTGCTAGGTCATAGCGACGTGGGTCAAAGAAACGAGCCACAAGCAAGCTACGTGAACTTTCAGCAGTCTTAGGCTCACCTGGACGAAGGCGTTCGTAAATTTCTTTCAAAGCTTCGTCGGTACGAGAGTCCATTGGGTTCTTATGAATATCTTTTTCAACAGTGTTGCGAACCAATTCGCTATCACCAAAGATATCAAAGATTTCATCATCACCTGAGAAACCAAGCGCACGAACCAAAGTTGTAAATGGAATCTTACGAGTACGGTCGATACGAGTGTAGGCAATATCTTTTGAGTCGCTTTCAAGTTCCAACCAAGCTCCACGGTTAGGGATAACAGTTGACCCGTAGCCCACTTTACCGTTTTTATCAACTTTATCGTTAAAGTAAACACCTGGTGAGCGGACCAACTGAGATACGATGATACGTTCACCACCATTGATGATGAAAGTACCCATTTCAGTCATGATTGGGAAATCACCAAAGAAAACTTCTTGGGTTTTGATTTCGCCTGTTTCTTTATTGATCAAGCGGAAGGTTACAAAAATTGGTGCTGAGTAGCTAGCATCGTGAATACGAGCTTCTTCTAGCGTATATTTTGGTTCCTTGATTTCATATCCAACAAATTCCAACTCCATTGTGTCTGTGAAGTTTGAAATTGGCAATACATCTTCAAACACTTCCTTCAGACCATGGTCTAGGAAATCTTTGAATGAGTCAGTTTGAATTTCAATCAAATTTGGTAAGTCAAGAACTTCTTTGATTCTTGAAAAACTACGACGGGTACGATGTTTCCCGTATTGAACGTCATGTCCTGCCAAGATGATTCTCCTTTGTAAATAAGTTCCAAGCCTTGTCAATCAGGCTTTTCTAATCGTCATATGGTTTTAAAAACCCCTATCACCGTGTCCTTTCGATGAATTTTCAGAATCTTTAAGTCTTTGTTACAAGTACTCAAAATCCTGAAAAAAAGCACAAAAAGAGCAGCTAAATCTGACTTTTTCAGAAGATTTAACTGCTGTGAGCCTTGTCTGGACAATATTTCAGACAAAACCTACGACAAATGATTACTCATATTATACCCTATTTAGCTAGATTTTTCAAGGGGATTGACGAATTTTTGACAAAATCTTTTCCTATAAGAAAGGCTGGCTGAATCGTAACAAAATTTGTTGCTATTTTTTCTTTTATTTTAGTTTCGGGAAAACGCTTGCATATTCTTTTACTAAGTGCTATACTGATATAGAAATTTATTGATTGGAGAATCATTATGAGAAAAACACCATCTCACACTGAGAAAAAAATGGTTTACAGCATCCGTTCCCTCAAAAATGGAACTGGTTCTGTCCTTATTGGAGCAAGCCTTGTTCTGCTTGCCATGGCTACACCAACTATTTCAGCCAACGAAAATACTACAAGCAATAAGGGAACTAGTAATGAAACCACTACTGCCCTTGCACAGCCTCTTACTGATACAGCAACGAGCTCTGGTAAGAAGGAAAGTGATATTTCTTCGCCAAAAAATGCAAACGCTTCCCTAGAGAAAAAAGAAGAAAAACAACCTGCAACAGAGGCACCCACTCCGGCTGCAACTCCCGCCGATTCCGCACCACAAACCGGGCAAGATCGTTCCAATGAGCCAACTACTTCTACGAGTCCAGTAACGACTGAAACTAAGGCAGAAGAGCCAATAGAAGACAACTACTTCCGTATCCATGTCAAAAAGCTTCCTGAAGAAAACAAGGATGCTCAAGGACTATGGACTTGGGACGATGTTGAAAAACCATCTGAAAATTGGCCTAACGGAGCCTTATCCTTCAAGGATGCCAAAAAAGATGACTACGGCTACTACCTAGATGTCAAATTAAAGGGAGAACAAGCCAAGAAAATTAGCTTCCTCATCAATAATATAGCTGGGAAAAATCTAACCGGCGATAAATCGGTAGAGAAACTGGCACCAAAAATGAATGAGGCTTGGTTGGACCAAGATCACAAGGTTTTCTCTTACGAGCCACAACCTGCAGGAACTATTCGCGTCAACTACTACCGTACAGATGGCAACTATGACAAAAAATCTCTTTGGTATTGGGGCGATGTCAAAAACCCAAGTAGTGGAGAATGGCCTAATGGAACAGACTTTACGGCTACAGGCAAATATGGTCGCTATATCGATATTCCACTCAAAGATGCAGCTAAAGACCTTGGATTTTTATTACTAGACAGAAACAAACAAGGAGACGATGTGAAAATCCGTAAAGAAGATTATAAGTTCACAGATTTAAAAAATCATAGCCAAATTTTCCTAAAAGACGATGATGAATCGATTTACACAAATCCATACTATGTCCATGATATCCGTATGACAGGAGCCCAACATGTAGGCACTTCTAGCATTGAGAGTAGTTTTTCAACACTTGTCGGTGCTAAAAAAGAGGATATCCTCAAACACTCCAACATTACTAATCATCTAGGAAACAAAGTAACTATCACTGATGTTGCAATCGATGAAGCTGGTAAGAAAGTGACCTACAGCGGAGATTTCTCTGATACAAAACATCCTTATACCGTTAGCTACAACTCTGACAAATTCACTACCAAAACAAGCTGGCGCCTGAAAGATGAAACTTACAGTTACGATGGTCCACTCGGCGCAACTCTAAAAGAAGATGGCAAGCGTGTTGACCTCACCCTTTGGTCACCAAGTGCTGATAAGGTTTCTGTCGTTGTCTACGACAAGAATGACCCTGAAAAAGTAGTTGGAACTGTCGCTCTTGAAAAAGGGGAAAGAGGAACTTGGAAGCAAACTCTGAATGAAAACTCTGGTCTCGGTATCAGCAACTACACTGGCTACTACTACCACTACCAAATCGAGCGCCAAGGTAAAACTGTTCTTGCACTCGATCCTTACGCTAAATCCCTCGCTGCTTGGAATAGTGACGAAGCCAAGATTGACGATGCCCATAAAGTTGCTAAAGCTGCCTTTGTAGATCCAGCTAAACTAGGACCTCAAGACTTGACTTATGGTAAGATTCGCAACTTCAAATCGCGCGAAGATGCTGTCATCTATGAAGCTCATGTGCGTGACTTCACTTCAGATCCTGCCATCGCAAAAGATTTGACTAAGCCATTTGGTACCTTTGAAGCCTTTATCGAAAAACTAGACTACCTCAAAAACTTGGGTGTAACCCACATCCAGCTCCTTCCAGTCTTGTCTTACTACTTTGTCAATGAGTTGAAGAACCACGAACGCTTATCTGACTATGCTTCAAGCAACAGCAACTACAACTGGGGATATGACCCTCAAAACTACTTCTCCTTGACTGGTATGTACTCAAGCGATCCTAAGAATCCAGAAAAACGAATCGCAGAATTTAAAAACCTCATCAACGAGATCCACAAACGTGGCATGGGAGCTATCCTGGATGTAGTGTATAACCATACAGCTAAAGTCGATATCTTTGAAGATTTAGAGCCAAACTACTACCACTTTATGGATGCTGATGGGACACCTCGCACTAGCTTTGGTGGTGGACGCTTGGGGACAACCCACCATATGACCAAACGACTCCTAGTTGACTCTATCAAATATCTAGTTGATACCTACAAAGTAGATGGATTCCGCTTCGATATGATGGGAGACCATGATGCAGCTTCTGTCGAAGAAGCATACAAGGCTGCACGCACCCTCAATCCAAATCTAATCATGCTGGGTGAAGGTTGGAGAACCTATGCCGGTGATGAAAACATGCCTACTAAAGCTGCTGACCAAGATTGGATGAAACATACCGATACTGTCGCAGTCTTCTCAGACGACATCCGTAACAACCTCAAGTCTGGTTATCCAAACGAAGGGCAACCTGCCTTTATCACAGGCGGCAAGCGTGATATCAACACTATCTTCAAAAATCTCATTGCTCAACCAACCAACTTTGAAGCAGATAGTCCTGGAGATGTCATCCAATACATCGCAGCCCATGATAACTTGACCCTCTTTGACATCATCGCCCAATCTATCAAAAAAGATCCAAGCAAAGCTGAGAACTATGCTGAAATTCATCGTCGTTTGCGACTTGGAAATTTCATGGTCTTGACAGCTCAAGGAACTCCATTTATCCACTCCGGTCAGGAATATGGTCGCACCAAACAATTCCGTGACCCAGCCTACAAGACTCCAGTAGCAGAGGATAAGGTTCCAAACAAATCTCACTTGTTGCGTGATAAGGACGGCAATCCATTTGACTATCCTTACTTCATCCACGACTCTTACGATTCGAGTGATGCTATTAACAAGTTTGACTGGACTAAGGCTACAGATGGAAAAGCATATCCTGAAAATGTCAAGAGCCGTGACTACATGAAAGGTCTGATCGCCCTACGTCAATCTACAGATGCCTTCCGACTTAAGAGTCTCCAAGATATCAAAGACCGTGTCCAACTCATCACTGTCCCAGGTCAAAATGGTGTAGAAAAAGAGGATGTAGTAATTGGCTACCAAATTACTGCTCCAAACGGTGATATCTACGCAGTCTTTGTCAATGCAGACGAAAAAGCTCGCGAATTTAATTTGGGAACTGCCTTCGACCACCTCAGAAATGCTGAAGTTTTGGCAGATGAAAACCAAGCAGGACCAGTAGGAATTGCCAACCCGAAAGGACTTGAATGGACCGAAAAAGGCTTGAAATTAAATGCCCTTACAGCTACTGTTCTTCGAATCGCTCAAGGCGGTGCCATCGTTGCCCCCGCTGTGGAAGAAAAACCAGAATTTGACCTTTCTAGCTTAAAACAAGAACAAGGGCAAAATAACAGCCAAGACAATATGTCAAACCGAGTAGTCAAACCGGAACAGCAAACTCCAGCTCCACAAACTAAACCTGATTCTGCAAAACTAGATACAAAAGTAGCTGATGCAGAAAATAAACCTAACCAAGCTACAGCTGATTCACAAGCTAAACTACCAAATACAGGAACCAAAAATGATCACAAACTCCTGTTTGCAGGAATTAGTCTCCTTGCTCTTCTAGGTCTCGGGTTCTTGCTAAAAAACAAAAAAGAGAACTAAACTAGCCCTCCTATAGAACTATCCCCCAAGCCTTAACGCTCGGGGGATTGATTTTTGCACAATATTTGCCGTCATAATAAACTTGATTAGGATTTTTTATTAAGCCTCTTTCATGGCAAAATAAGCCCGTACTTTTGGAGCCACTTGCGTTCCGAAAAGTTCAATAGCTCTCAGGACTTGTTCATGAGGCATAGAACCAAGCGGTAGATGGAGCATGAAGCGGTCCAATCCTAAATCCTCAATCATGCGAATTAATTTTTCGGACACTTGATCTGGATTGCCCACAAACATGGCACCATTTGGTCCAACTTGCTCCAAATATTGCTCATAACGCAATTCCTGCCAGTGCGGACGGTCTTTGGAAATAGCATCCACCACTTGCTTGGTCGGATGGAAATAATCTTTTACAGCCTGCTCGCCATCTTCAGCAATCCAACCCCAAGAATGAGCCCCAACCTTTAGTTCATGACTAGCATGGCCCGCTTCGCTCCCAATCTCACGATAAGCCTGAATCAACTTTTTAAAATAACGCGGATTGCCACCAATAATTGCATAGACAATCGGTAGACCAGCCTGAGCAATCTTCACTGTTGATTCGACATGACCACCTGTCGCTATCCACAAGGGTAATTTGTCCTGAACTGGACGAGGATAGACTTCTTTGCCAGAGATTGTTTGAGTCAATCGCCCTTTCCAGTCTAACTTGGTCTTCTCATTGACTAACTGGAGCAAGTCTAATTTCTCATCAAAAAGAGCTTCGTAGTCTTTCAAGTCATAGCCAAACAAGGGAAAAGATTCCGTGAAAGAACCCCTTCCAGCCATAATCTCCGCTCGTCCATTTGACAAAGCATCGATGGTGGCATACTGTTGGAACAAGCGAATAGGGTCCATACTTGAAAGAATGCTGACTGCACTGGTCAAACGAATTTTCTTGGTATTGACTGCACCTGCTGCTAGGACAATCTCTGGGGCTGATACCGCAAAATCCGCTCGATGGTGCTCACCAATCCCATACACATCTAAACCAACCTTGTCAGCCAGTTCAATCTCTGCCAGCAACTGGCGAATGCGTTCAGCATGACTGTAAGCCTTCCCAGTCCTTTCAAGCGCCGTTGTTTCCCCAAATGTTGAAATCCCTAATTCTACCATTGTGATTCTCCCTGTCTATTTCTTTCCTGCAATTTGAAAAATTATCCTAACACTCAATGAAAATCAAAGAGCAAACTAGAAAGCT